>NZ_JOGH01000105.1:0-23561 GCF_000721345.1 Kitasatospora sp. NRRL B-11411
CGGGACGTCAACGCGGCGGTCAACGTCGCCAAGGCCGCCGGACTGGCGGTGTCAGCCTGTGGAGCGCAGGTCAGACGGGCACCCGTGCCCGCACCGCGCAGCGAAGCAGGAACCCACCCGAAGCGACCCACCCAACCGGTGCGGGAGCAGGCGGGAATCCCCGGCCTTTAGGCCAGGGAGGATGTCAATGCCAGTTGTTGTTCTGCTGCGGCTGCACCGGCGGCGCCTGGTGCGGGACCGGGGCCGGGCGGTGCGGGTGGTGGTGGCCGCGCGGGTGCCGGGTGAGGGTGTAGCCGAGGACGCCGGCGAGGGCGGCCAGCACGCCGCCCGCGACGGTCCACCACCAGCGGGTGTTCCAGCCGGAGAAGAGGTCCGAGTACCAGTGGGACTCTTCCGCGACGGGCGCCGCCGCGTACGTCGCGCTCGCGCTCGGCGCCGGGGTGGCCGTCGCGGCGGCGGCCGTCGCGCCGGCGTTCACCGGCGGCACCAGCGGGGCCTTCAGCGAGCCGCCCTCGGGCTGGGCGTCGTCCGCGCCGCCCTTGGCGGCGACGTGCACGTGGACGGTGGCGGCCAGGCCGAGGTCGGTCTGCGGGATGTCCGTGGTGGACAGCCGGACGTAGTACGTGCCGGGCAGCGGGTCGCCGGACCACGGCTCGGCCCAGGAGCGGATCTGCCGCAGCGTGCAGCTCAGCTGCAGGGTGGCGGCGCTCTGCTCGCCGGCGCCCTCCTGCGGGCCCGCGGTGCAGGACTGCCGGCGGCGCAGGCCGTCGAACAGCTCCAGCGACCAGGTCTGCGGGCCGTGCCGGTCCGCGGCGTCCGGCAGGGTGACCTTGACCTGGACGGTCGGGGTCTGGCCCTCGGCGGCCGGGAACGCCCAGTACAGGTAGTCGCCGGTGGAGACCGGGACGTCCGCGTCCTGGCCGGCGGCCAGCGTGGTCGCGGTCAGGAAGCTGGTGCCGACCGAGTTCAGCACCGGCTTGGCGGTGCCGGACGCCGAGGCGGACGGCGAGGCCGAGGCGGACGGGGACGCGGCCGAGGCCGTCGCCGGGGCCAGCAGCAGCAGGCCGGTGAACGCGGCGGCCGAGGCCGCGGCGGTGAGGAGCTTGCGCATCGTCAGTTCTCCCGCCAGACGGCGATCCGCCAGCGTGCCAGCCAGCCGAAGATCAGACCGGCGAGCAGGCCGGCCAGGGTCAGGACACCGAGCAGGATCCAGCCGCGGCCCAGGCCCATCGCGGGGCCGTCCGGGGCCGGGGAGGCCGCGGCGACGTCCACCGTCAGCTCCAGCGGCAGGCCCGGGTCGGCCTGCACGCCCGCCTGCGCGGCGAACGAGTTGCTGACCACCAGGCAGACCGTCCGGACGTTCGCGGCGGAGCCGGCGCCCTTCGACGGGGAGGCCGAGGCCGAGGACGAGTCGTCCCCGGCGGCGGACCAGCGCACGCCGGTCGAGGCGACGTCGGTGCGGCCCGAACCGGCGTCGCTGCCGCGCACCAGCTCCTGGCCGCCGCTGTCGGTGGCCTGCAGCAGCACCCCGTAGTCCCGGGCGACCGCCCGGTCCGGGGTGACGCTGACCGAGGCGCGCAGCTCCTCGCCCGCCTTCACCGGCACCCGGTACACCCGGTGCTCGGAGAACTTCTCCCGGTCGGTGTACACGCCGGGCGTCAGGATCGGGGCGTCCGCGCACTTCTCGGAGCCGGCCACCTTGGCGGGGGCGATGGTGTGGGTGTCCTGGGCGCGGTTGACCAACTGCTTGACGCGCTTGGTCAGCTGCTCCTGGGTGCGGACGTCGGTGAAGGTGCCGCCGGTCGCGTTGGCGATGCAGATCAGCTGCTGGCGGGTCTTGTCGTCGTGCGCCAGGCCCAGCGTGTCGACCACCAGGTGGATGCCCTGGCTGGCCAGTTCGCGCGCCACGTCGCACGGGTCGGGCGGGGCGCAGGTGTCCTCGCCGTCGGTGATCAGCACGATCCGGCGGGTGGTCGGCCCGGTGCCCAGGTCCTGGGCGGCGGCCCGCAGCGCGATGCCGATCGGGGTCCAGCCGGTGGGGCGGACGGTGGCGACGGCCGTCTTGGCCTCCACCTTGTTCGTCCTCCCGACCGGGTAGAGCTGCTGGGTGTCCTTGCAGCCCTCCTTCTGGTCGCTGCCCGGGTAGGTCGCGCCCAGGGTGCGGATGCCGAACTCGGTCTCGTCCGGCAGCGCGTCGATGACCTCCTTGATCGACTGCTGGGCGACCTCCATCCGGCTCTTGCCCTGGATGTCCATGGTGCGCATCGACCCGGATCCGTCCAGGACCAGGTCGACCTTGGGCGCCTCGGTCGCGGCGGGCGGGGCCCCGGGCTCGTCGGCGTACGCGGGGAAGGTGCCCAGCACGGTGCCGACGACTATCGTCAGGGCCCCGAACAGGGCGGCCGCGCGGGCCGTCCGTCGTGGTGTGGTGGTGGTGATCACCCGCCGATCCTAGGGACCGTCAGTTCGAATCACCCAACGCGGGTGGTGGGCGGCCGCCTACCCTGAACGGACGGACGGAGCAGGCGAGGAGAGCGCATGACGGTGCGTCTGGCCGGGGTCGGGAAACGCTACGGGCGCGGCGGGCCGTGGATCCTGCGGGGCGTCGACCTGGTGCTGGAGCCGGGCGGGATCGTCCGGGTCGAGGGGGCCAACGGCAGTGGGAAGTCGACCCTGTTGAAGGTCCTGGCGGGCATCGAGCGGGCCGAGCGGGGCACGGTGCGCGCCCCCGGCAGCCGGGCCTACGTGCCCGAACGCTTCCCGCCCGCACTGCCGTTCGACGCCCGCGACTACCTGTGCCACCTCGCCCGGGTCCGCGGCCTGAGCGCCGACCAGGGGCGCCGGCGCGCCGACCACTGGCTGGAGCGCTTCGGCATCACCGGCTACGCGGGCACCCCGATCGGCCGGCTCTCCAAGGGCACCTGCCAGAAGGTCGCGGTCGCCCAGGCCCTGCTCGCCGAGGCGGACCTGCTGCTGCTGGACGAGGCGTGGACCGGCCTCGACCGGGCCGCCCGCGGCGAACTCGACGCCGCCGTCGCCGAACGGGCCCACCGCGGCGGGCTGGTGGTGTTCGTCGACCACGACCCGGCCCGGCTGGCCGGCCTCACCACCGCCGGACACCTCGTCAGGAACGGCACCCTGCACGCGGTCCCGCCCGTCCGGGCCGACGAGGACGGCCCCCGCGCGGTGGTGGTGGTCCGCGCCGAGCGCCTGCCCGAGCACCTCCCCGGGAACCCCGAGCGCAAGCCGCTCGCCGACGGCACCGTCCGCCTCGACGTGGCCGCCGCCCACTCCGACGCCCTGCTGCGCCGCCTGCTCGACTCGACGCCGCCGGTGCACGTCCACAGCGTGGCCGGGCCCGAGCACCCCGAAGGAGTCCGGCCGTGACGCTGCGCGCGCTGACCCGCTACCACCTGGCACTGCTGGTGCGCTCGCAGCGCTGGCTGCCCCCGGGCCTGGCGTACCTGGTGGTGCTGGGCCTCGGCCTGTCGGCCGGGGACAACGCCTCCTCGGCGGCCGCCTTCTCGGCCGGGCTGCTGGTGCCGGTGACCGGCTGGCTGGTGCGCGGCGCGGCGGGCGCCGAGCCGGCCCAGTCGCGGGCCTGCCTGGTGGCGGCGGCGGGCTGGGCCCGGGTGCACCTGTCGGCGCTGCTCGCGGCGGCCCTCGCGGGCCTGGCGCTGGGGGCGCTCGGGCTGCTGGCGGTGCTGCTGCTGGGCAGCAAGGTGTCCGGCCCGATGGCCGCCGGGGGCGGGCTGGCGACGCTGGTGTGCGCGCTGTCGGGCGCGGCGGTGGGCGCGGTGTGCAACCGGCCGGTGGTGGCGGGCGCGTACGCGGTGCCGCTGGGGCTGGGCGGGGTGGTGGCGGTGCTGCTGGTGCCCGGGTCCCCGGCGAACGCGGTGGTGCGGACGCTGGTGCTGGGCGCCCGGCAGCAGGGGCCGGACCTGCCGTGGTGGACGCTGCCGGCCGCGGCGGCGCTGGCGGCCGGGTGCTGCTGGGCGGCGGTGGCCGCCGCGGTGCGGCGCGGCGACTGAGCGGCCCCCGCGCCGGGGCCGGAAACGGACACACCGGGTCGGATCGGGTCGAACGCGGCAGGTGGTGGCTAGGGTGCTGGGGGACGTGCCCAACGCCTGTCGGAAGGAAGCCCGCCGTGAGCAACCTGTTCGCGATCGCCTACCCGGATGTCCCCACCGCGCAGAAGGTCCGTGACGAACTGGTCGGCCTGCAGAAGCAGAAGCTGGTCGACCTCGAGGACGTCGTGGTGGTCGAGCGCCGCGAGGACGGGAAGATCAAGCTGCACCAGGCCATGTCCAACACCGGCATGGGCGCGGCCTCCGGCGCCCTGTGGGGCGGCGTGATCGGCCTGCTGTTCTTCATGCCGTTCCTGGGCGCCGCGATCGGCGGCGCGACCGGCGCGGCGGTCGGCGCCTCCACCGACACCGGCGTGGACGACAACTTCATGCGCCAGGTCGGCGAGAAGCTGGAACCCGGCAAGGCCGCGGTGTTCGCCCTGGTCCGCTCGGCGACGCAGGACAAGGTGATCCCGGCGGTCGCCCAGTTCGGCGGCGAGCTGATCCAGACCTCGCTCAGCCACGACGAGGAGGAGCACCTCCGGGAGATCGCCAAGGCGGCGTACCCGGCCTCGACGCTCTGACGCATCCACGGACTCCCTCCGGCGGGGGGCCGGGCGCGCGACGCCCGGCACCCCGCCGTCCGTGCCCCTTCGAGCTGGCGAGGACGGCTGGTGGTGGCGACTGACTCCGCGGCCCGGGCGGCCCGGGTGCCCCGCGCGCGGCGGGCCGGGACGGGGCGCTGGACCGAACTGGTGCTGGTGCTGGCCGCGGTGGGCCTCGCGGTGTTCGGCTACGTCGAGGTCGGGGTCAACCTCGACGGCAAGGCCCCGCCGGACGCCGCCCAGTACGGCGCCGCGCTCGGCGTGCTCGCCCTGCTGGCGCACGGCGCGGTGCGCTGGCGCGCCCGGTGGGCCGACCCGCTGCTGCTGCCGATCGCGGTGCTGCTCAACGGCATCGGACTGGTCGTCATCTACCGGCTCGACCGCAACCCCGGCAGCGCCGCCGCCCCCACCCAACTGCTCTGGTCCACCCTCGGGGTGGGCCTGTTCATCGCGGTGCTGCTCCTGCTGCGCGACCACCGCCGGCTCCAGCGCTACGCCTACGTCGGCGCGTTCGTCGCCCTCGTCCTGCTGGTGCTGCCGGTGTTCTTCCCGCCGGTGTACGGCTCGCGGATCTGGATCACGCTGGGCCCGCTCTCCTTCCAGCCCGGCGAGTTCGCCAAGGTCCTGCTGGCGGTCTTCTTCGCCGCCTACCTGGCCGCGCACCGGGACGCGCTGGCGCTGACCGGCCGCAAGGTGCTCTGGTTCCGGCTGCCGCTGGGCCGGGTGCTCGGCCCGGTGCTGCTGATCTGGGCCGCGTTCGTCGGCGTGCTGGTGCTGGAGACCGACCTCGGCACCTCGCTGCTGTT
This sequence comes from Kitasatospora sp. NRRL B-11411, assembly GCF_000721345.1. Taxonomy (NCBI): domain Bacteria; kingdom Bacillati; phylum Actinomycetota; class Actinomycetes; order Kitasatosporales; family Streptomycetaceae; genus Kitasatospora; species Kitasatospora sp. NRRL B-11411. Next base: position 5,479 of record NZ_JOGH01000105.1, read on the forward strand.
CTTCGGCCTGTTCGTGGTGATGCTGTACGTGGCCACCGCCCGCACCGGCTGGATCGTGATCGGCCTGCTGCTGTCCGCGCTGGCCGCGGTCGGCGTCGGCTGGCTCTCCCCGCACGTGCACAGCCGGGTCACCGAGTGGCTGCACCCGCTGGCCTCGATCGAGGCCGGGCAGGGCGCCAACCAGATCGCCCAGTCGCTGTTCGCCTTCGCCTGGGGCGGCCAGCTCGGCACCGGCCTGGGCCTGGGCCACTCCGCGCTGATCGGCTTCGCCACCAAGTCCGACTTCATCCTGGCCACCGTCGGCGAGGAACTCGGCCTGACCGGCCTGTTCGCGGTCCTCCTGCTGTACGCCCTGCTGGTGGCCCGCGGCTTCAGGACCGGCATCGCGCTGCGCGACCCGTTCGGGCGGCTGCTCGCCATCGGCCTGGCCGCGCTGGTCGCCATCCAGGTGTTCGTGGTCGCGGGCGGCGTCCTCGACCTGATCCCGCTGACCGGCATGACGCTGCCGTTCATCGCCCAGGGCGGCTCGTCCGTGGTCACCAACTGGATCATCGTGGCGCTGCTGGTGCGGATGAGCGACCTCGCCCGGCGCCCCGTCCCCGAGGAGGACGCGTGAGGCCCACCCGGCCCGAGGGCACCAACGGCGGGCCGCAGGGCCTGCCGGGCATCTCCACCACCGGCCGCCGGGCCGGCACCTTCTGCATGCTGCTGATCGTCGCCCTCGCCGTCCAGGCCACCCGGGTCCAGGTCTTCCAGAAGCACGACCTCGACCACAACAGCGCCAACCAGCGCGCCACCATCCAGCGCTACGCCCAGCCCCGCGGCAACCTGCTGGTCGCCGGACAGCCCGTCACCGGCTCCGCCCCCACCGGCGGCCGCTACGCCTACAAGCGCACCTACACCGACGGCGCGCTGTACGCCCCCGTCACCGGCTACTCCTCCCAGACCTACGGCAACACCCAGCTCGAAGGCGTCTACGACGACCTGCTCTCCGGCACCGACCCCCGGCTGGCCGGCTGGGCGGTCTGGGACGCGGTCACCCGGCAGCAGCAGCCCGGCGGCGACGTGGTCACCACCATCGACCCGGCCGCCCAGCGCGCCGCCATGCAGGGCCTCGGCAACCAGAAGGGCGCCGTCGCCGCGATCGAACCCGCCACCGGCCGGATCCTCGCCCTCGCCTCCACCCCCGGCTACGACCCCGGCACCTTCGCCGGAACCTCCGCCGCCGACCAGAACGCCTGGAAGAAGCTCCAGGACGACCCCGACCAGCCGATGCTCAACCGGGCGCTGCGCCAGATCTACCCGCCCGGCTCCACCTTCAAGGTGGTCACCGCCGCCGCCGCGCTCGCCAACGGCGTGGTCACCGACATCGAGGCGCCCACCGACGCCCCCTACCCGTACGTCATGCCCGGCACCACCACCCCGCTCAACAACGACACCAGCGCCTGCGACCGGGCCGGGCTCTCGCTCGACGAGGCGATGACGCTCTCCTGCAACAGCGTGATGGGCTACCTCGGCGTGCAGACCGGCCTCGACCGGATGACCGCGATGGCGAAGAACTTCGGCTTCAACGACGCCCGGCTCGACACCCCGGTGCGCGCCGCCCGCTCCAACTTCGACACCGAGATGAACAAGTCCCAGCTGGCCCTCTCCTCGATCGGCCAGTACGACACCGCCGCCACCCCGCTGGCGATGGCCATGGTCGCCGCCGGGGCCGCCGCCGACGGCCAGGTGATGTATCCACAGCTTGTGGACAAGCTGACCAAGGCCGACGGCAGCCAGGTCCAGCTGATGCACCCGAGCCTCTACCGCCAGGCGTTCGGGGCCGCGGTCGCCCAGCAGCTGCGGCAGTTGATGGTCGACGTGGTCGAGAACGGCACCGGCCGCAACGCCCGGATCCCCGGCGCCGAGGTCGGCGGCAAGACCGGCACCGCCCAGCACGGCGTCGACAACTCCGGCACCCCCTACGCCTGGTTCATCGCCTGGGCCCGCCCGGCCGGCTCCACCGCCGTCCCGCCGGTCGCCGTCGCCGTGGTCGTCGCCGACAGCCAGGCCGACGACGTCACCGGCGGTGGGCTTGCCGCGCCCATCGCCAGGTCCGTCATGCAGACCGTGCTCAACCGCTAGCGGGTCCAATCGGTGGAAAACCACCCTTTGGTACTGTCACCGGGCTGATTCCCCACCAGAAGGACACCGATGAGCACCACCCGCCTGCTGCGGCGCAAGCCCGTGGACACCCTGATCGCCGAAGCGGGCGGCACCGGAGCCGGGCACCTGCGCCGCTCCATCGGACTCTGGCAGCTCTCCGCGATCGGCATCGGCGCCACCGTCGGCACCGGCATCTTCTTCGTCCTCACCACCTCGGTGCCCGAGGCCGGCCCCGCCGTCGTGCTCTCCTTCGTGATCGCCGCCGTCACGGCGGGCCTCACCGCGCTCTGCTACGCCGAACTCGCCTCCGCCATCCCGGTCGCGGGCTCCTCCTACTCGTACGCCTACGCGACCATGGGCGAACTCGTCGCGTTCGGCGTCGGCGTCTGCCTGCTGATGGAGTACGGCGTCTCCGCCTCGGCGATCGCCGTCACCTGGGGCCAGTACCTCAACCAGTTCTCCGACCTGGCCTTCGGCCTGCACCTCCCGGCCGCGCTCACCGCCCCGCCCGGCGCGGGCGGGGTCTTCAACCTCCCCGCGGTCGTCCTGGTGCTGCTGGTCACCGTCCTGCTGATCCGCGGCGTCGGCGAGTCCGCCAAGGTCAACGCCGTCATGGTGGCGATCAAGCTGGTCATCCTGGTGCTGTTCGTCGCGGTCGGCCTGACCGGCTTCAGCGCGGGCAACTTCACCCCGTTCGCGCCCAACGGCTGGGACGGCGTCCAGACCGCCGCCTCCACCATCTTCTTCTCCTTCATCGGCCTCGACGCCGTCTCCACCGCGGGCGAGGAGGTCCGCGACCCGCGGCGCACCCTCCCGCTGGCCATCCTGATCTCGCTGGTCGTCGTCACCACGCTGTACCTCGCCGTCGCCGTCACCGCGATCGGCGCCCAGCCCTGGCAGCGGTTCGACGGCCAGGAGGCCGGGCTCGCGCAGATCCTGCAGGACGTCACCGGGCACAGCTGGCCCGCCCTGGTCTTCGCGGCCGGCGCGATCGTCTCGATCTTCTCGATCACCCTGGTGGTGATCTACGGCCAGACCCGGATCCTGTACGCGATGGGCCGCGACGGCCTGCTGCCGTCCCCCTTCACCCGGGTCTCCGCCCGCACCGGCACCCCGGTCTGGAACACCCTGGCGGTCGGCGCCGCGGTCGCCGTCCTCGCCGCGGTCTTCCCGCTCAAACTGCTGGCCGACATGACCTCGATGGGCACCCTGGTCGCCTTCACCGCGGTCTCCCTCGGCATCATCGTGCTCCGCCGCACCCGCCCCGACCTGCCGCGCGGCTTCAAGGTCCCGCTCTACCCGGTCACCCCGCTGCTCAGCGCCGCGTTCTGCGTCTACCTCATCACCAAGCTGCACGCCGACACCTTCCTGGCCTTCGCGGTCGTCCTCGCCCTCGCCGCGGTGCTCTACTTCACCTACAGCGCCAAGCACTCCCGCCTCGCCGACCGGGACGGCCGGGGCGCCCCCGAACACCCCGAACCGCCCAAGAACCGGTCATGACCGGTCCGGCGGCGCCCCGCCGGACCCGGGCCCTGCCTATCGTGTCCGCAGCACGTTCGAACACGGGAGTGAGCTTGGGCGCCACCGGACGCCGTCGATTCCTCGGACTGGCCGCGGGCGCCGCGGCCGGCCTCACCGCCTGCGGCCCGGGCCGCCCCGCCGGGCCCGCCCCGGCCCCCGGCAGCGGCATCGCCGCGCCGACCCCGGCCCCGAGCCCGTCCGCCACCGCCGCCGAGAACGCCCGCCCGGGCGACGCGGACTGGCGGATCGGCAACGCCGGCCCGGCCGGGACGATCGAGGGCTGGGCGGACCGGGTCAGCGCCCTGCCCGGCGAACAGGTCGGCCTGCACGTCTCCACCACCGCCCCCGGCTTCACCGTCACCGCCTACCGGATGGGCTGGTACGGCGGCGCGCGCGGCCGCCGGGTCTGGACGTCGGGGCCGCTGCCGGGCGGCAAGCAGGCGCCGTTCACCGTCGACCGGACCACCCGCGCGGTCAGCACCGCCTGGCCCCGCACCACCACCGTCGACACCACCGGCTGGCCCGAGGGCTGCTACCTGCTGCGCCTGGACGCCGACGGCGGCGCCGGACAGCAGTACGTCCCGCTGACGGTGCGCTCGCGCACCACCGCCGGGACGACCGTCGTGGTCAACGCCGTCACCACCTGGCAGGCGTACAACGAGTGGGGCGGCTACAACCTGTACAACGGCCCCACCGGCGGCCTGCCCACCCGCTCGCTGCAGGTCGGCTTCGACCGGCCCTACCGGTACGACGACGGCGCCGGGCTGTTCCTGGTCTACGAGGCCCCGCTGATCGCGCTCGCCGAGAAGCTCGGCATCCCGCTCTCCTACACCACCGGCATCGACCTGGCCGCCGACCCCGAACTGCTGCACGGCGCCAGGGCGGTGCTCTCGCTCGGCCACGACGAGTACTGGTCCCCGGAGCAGCGCGCGCACGTCACCGCCGCCCGGGACGCCGGCACCCACCTGGCCTTCCTCGGCGCCAACTGCTGCTACCGGCGTGTCCGTTACGAACCCTCGCCGACCGGGCCGGACCGCACCGTGGTCTGCTGGAAGGGCGCCTGGAAGGACGACCCGGGTTACAGGGCGGGCCACCCGGCCACCACCGACTTCCGCTCCCCGCCCGGCGCCGACCCCGAGTCCTCGCTGCTCGGCGTGATCTACGACGGCTACCCGGTCGACGCCCCGTACGTGGTCACCAACCCCGGCCACTGGCTGCTGGCGGGCACCGGGGCGAAGAGCGGCGACAGCTTCCCGCACCTGGTCGGCGTCGAGTACGACCGGGTCGACCCGTCCTTCCCGACCCCGGCCGGCATCGAGACGATCGCGCACTCCCCGGTGGTCTGCGAGGGCCGGCACTCCTACGCGGACACCGCGCTCTACACGGCGGGCAGCGGGGCGCTGGTCTTCGCCACCGGCACCATGCGCTGGGTGGAGTCCCTGGACGCGACCGGCCCGGCGGGCGGCAGCGCCATCCACGGCATCGACGGCCGGGCCGGGGACTTCACCCGCAAGGTCACCGAGAACCTGCTGCGCAGGTTCGCCGGCACCGACAACTAGCCCGGAACGCGGAGAGCAGGGACCCCTGGGAGGGGCCCTGCTCTCCGTCGCGGCGCTGCTTACTTGTTGCCGACCCGCAGCACCTTGGAGACCGCCGGCCCGGCCGCGGTGGCGCCGTGGCCGCCGCCCTGGACCTCGGCGGCGACCGCCAGGTTGCCGGAGTAGGCGGTGAACCAGGAGTTCGCGTCGGTGCTGTTGTCGACCTCGGCGGTGCCGGTCTTCGCGCCGGAGCCGGCCGGCAGCGCGGGCTTGACGGCGGCGGCGGTGCCGGAGCGGACGGTCTGCACCATCAGCGACTGCAGGCTGCCGAGCACCTCGGGGGAGAGGTTGCGGGCCGCCTTCGCCTGCGCCATGCCGGGCACCAGGATCGGCTGCCGGAACACCCCGGACTGCACGGTCGCGGCGACCGAGGCCATGGCGAGCGGGTTGGTGCGCACCTTGCCCTGGCCGATGAACTCGCTGGCCGCGCCCGCCATGTTGCCCTCGGTCGGGATGTCGGTGTCGAAGTTCGACAGGCCGGTCTGCCAGACCAGGCCGAGCCCGAAGACGTCCTTGGCGATGGCGGGCAGGCTGCCCGGCTTGAGGACGTCCTTGCCCTTCTCGATGAAGGAGGTGTTGCAGGAGTTCACGAACGCGTCCGTGAGCGTGTAGTCGGGGTGCGCGCCGGGCTCGTCGTTGGAGATGGACTTGCCGGTGACCATGGTGGTCTCCGGGCAGGGCATCGGCGAGGTGGGCGTCAGGCCGGCCTCCAGCAGGGCCGCCGAGGTGATCACCTTCATGGTGGAGCCGGGCGCGGTCGCGCCGGAGAAGGCCCGGTTCTGGCCGGTCGAGGGCGAGAAGGCGTAGGCCAGGATGTTGCCGCTGCTGGGCTCGACGGCCACCAGCGAGGACGGCTTGCCGGTGGCGGCGACCTCCTGCTCGGCGGCGGCCTGCAGGTCGGCGTCGATGGTGAGCTTGAGGTTGGGGACGGGCCTGGGGTCCTTGATGGTGAACAGCTTCTCGTCCGCGCCCTTGTTGCCGGAGGCGTTCGCGGCGGAGATCACCACCCCGCTGCCCGCGTCCGCCGGGTCGCCGCCCTGCGGGGCCGCGCTCTTGAGCTTGTTGAGCAGGCCGGCGAGCGAGGCGTAGGCGGCCAGCGGCCGGCCCTTGCGGTCGGTGACGGTGGAGGGCGCGGCGTACAGCGGCTTGATCGAGATGGTCTCGTTGGCGTCCAGCTTGGGGTGGATGACGCTGGGGGCCCAGTGCACGGCGGCGGTGCCGTCGCTCATCTTGACCACGCCGAGCACGCCGTCGTAGTTCCAGGGGGTGCCGGTGTCGGCGAACTCCAGGGACGCCTTGAAGCTCTCCAGCACGCCGGTGGGCGCGGGGCTCCCGGTGGCGGAGGCCGACGCGGAGGCCGAGGACGAGGCCGGGGCGGACGCCGACTTGGACGCGGCCGGGCTGGGCGCGGTGGTGGGCCCGCCGACGGTGAGGTGGACGGCGCTGGGCTTGACGCCCGACTGGAAGGCCTCCAGCGCGGCCTGGGCCTTGTCCGGGTCGTCGGTGAGCTTGGCGGCGGCGAACAGGTCGCCCTTGCCCCAGGCGTCGAGGAAGGCCTTGGCGCCGGAGGCGGCGAGTTCCTGGCTGGGGGGCTCGGCGACCACCGTGCGCGGCTTCTTCGCCTCGGCCCCGCCCGAGCCGTCGCCGGAGACCAGGGCGTAGGCCCCGTACCCGCCGCCGACGAGCACCGCGGCTGCGATCACCGAGACGCCGATCTTCGCGCCCTTGTTCACGTCGTGTCCCCCAGGGTGTGTCGTGGCCGTCGGAGTTCAGCGGCCACGACACCATAGGCAGACCTCTTCCGTGCACTCACGACACGCCGGTGGTTTGTGACAGTTCCGGTACACGTGTGCAGGTGTCGTGGCCGTCCGGCCGGGCCGGTCAGATCCAGGTGTCGAGCCACATCCGGGCCCGCCAGTCGTCCATCGGGATCGTCTGCCCGGTGTAGATCGGGTAGAAGTACAGGAAGTTCCACATGACGGCGACCACCAGCAGCCCGGCGCCGGTGCCCCCGGCGAGCCTGCGGTCGGGCGAGGCGTCGGCCCGGCCCAGCATCGCGCCGATCATCATGGTCACCGCGAGCACCAGGAACGGGACGAAGCACACCGCGTAGAACAGGAAGATCGTCCGGGCCTGGTAGTTGAACCAGGGCAGGTAGCCGGCGGCCAGCGCGCACAGGATCGCCCCGGCCCGCCAGTCGCGGCGCATCGCCCAGCGGTACAGGCAGTACGCCAGCGCGACGATGCCCGCCCACCACAGCAGCGGGGTGCCGATGGCGAGCACCTCGCGGGCGCACTCGGCGGTGGTGCAGCCGGACTGGCCGTTCTTCGGGGACTCGTAGAAGAAGGAGACCGGGCGGCCGAGCAGCAGCCAGCTCCACGGGTTGGACTGGTAGGTGTGCGGGCTGGTCAGGTTGACGTTGAAGTGCCAGATCTCGTGGTGGTAGTGCCACAGGCTGCGGGCCCAGTCCGGCATCCAGGTCCAGGAGCCGCCGGGGTGCTGGGCCGCCCAGTCGCGCAGGTAGCCGCCCTTGCCGGGCTCGGGGGAGGAGAGGATCCAACTGGTCCAGCTCGCCAGGTAGGTGGCGCCCGCGGCCAGGCCGATGCTCAGGCCGGACCAGCAGAAGTCCCAGAGCTGGCGGACGATCAGCGGCAGGCTGCCGGGGACGCGGCGGACCGCGGCCAGCCGGCGGGCCGAGGAGTCCCAGAACGCGGCGAGCAGCACCAGGGCCAGGATCGCCGGGGCGCCGCTCCACTTGGTGCCCGTCATCAGGCCCAGGCAGACGCCCGCGGCCAGCCGGTAGGGGCGCCGGCCCAGGTGCCACCAGTCGGCGGGCAGGCCCTGCTCGATCCGCTCGGCGATCCGGGCCCGGGTCCGGTCCCGGTCGACCAGCAGCAGGCCGAACGCGGCCAGGAACCAGAACATCACCAGCAGGTCGAGGATGGCGGTGCGGCTGAGCACGAAGTGCAGGCCGTCCACGGACAGCAGCAGGCCCGCCACGCAGCCCAGCAGGGTGGAGCGGAACATCCGGCGGCCGATCCGGGCCAGCATCAGCACCGAGAGGGTGCCGAGCACCGCCACCATGAACCGCCAGCCCAGCGGGGACATCCCGTAGAGCTGCTCGCCCAGGGCGATGATCCACTTGCCGACCGGCGGGTGGACCACGAACGCGGCCTGGTGCTGCAGCGGGACGGCCGGGTTGGGCGCGGTGATCAGGCCGTTGGCGTCGTCGGGCCAGCTGCTCTCGTAGCCGAGGTGCCAGAGCGCGTACGCGTCCTTGGCGTAGTACGTCTCGTCGAAGATCAGCGCGTGCGGGCTGCCGAGGTTGGTGAAGCGCAGCACCCCGGCGAACAGCGCGACGGCGAGCGGGCCGAGCCAGCCGGCCCACCGGCACAGCCAGGACCACAGCGGGTCGGGCAGCCGGACGCCGAGCCGGGCGAGCAGCGGCGAGGGCTCGACCACCGCGGGGGTGACCCCCGGCCCGTCCGGCATCGGCGGCACCAACTGCTCGGCCGCGGACGCCCGTCGGGGCGCCCGGTAGCCGGCGCCGGCCAGCGCGCGGGCCCAACGGGAGGTCGGTCCGGGCTCCGCGCGCGGCGCCGGAACGGCGGCCGGGTCGGCCGGTTCCAGCACGGTCACGCCGCCCCGCTCGGGGTGGTCCATACCACTCTCCATGTCGCCGTTCACGGGCCACATCGTAGGGGCAATGGCGGAAGTCACAAGGGGTCCCCGACCCTCGCTTCCCACCCGCGCCCCGCTCACCAGCCACGGGCCGCCCGCCGGTAGGGGAGGATGGTGCCGTGACTGGTGTTCTCGTACTGGCAGGTACCCCCATCGGCGACGTCGAGGACGCGCCGCCCCGACTGCGCGCCGAACTGACCGGCGCGGACGTCATCGCGGCCGAGGACACCCGGCGGCTGCGCCGGCTGACCCAGGCGCTGGGCGTCGCCCCGGCGGGCCGGGTGGTCTCGTACTTCGAGGGCAACGAGGTGGCCCGCACCCCCGAGCTGGTGGCCGCGCTGCAGGGCGGCGCCCGGGTGCTGCTGGTCACCGACGCCGGGATGCCCTCGGTCTCCGACCCCGGCTACCGGCTGGTGGACGCCGCCGTGGCCGCCGGGATCAAGGTGACCGCGGTGCCCGGCCCGTCCGCGGTGCTGACCGCGCTGGCGCTCTCCGCGCTGCCGGTGGACCGGTTCACCTTCGAGGGCTTCCTGCCGCGCAAGGCCGGCGACCGCTCCCGGCAGCTCGCCCAGGTCGCCGCCGAGCCGCGCACCATGGTGTTCTTCGAGGCCCCGCACCGGATCGCCGAGACGCTGGAGGCGATGGCCGCCGCGTTCGGCGCCGACCGCCCGGCCGCGGTCTGCCGGGAGCTGACCAAGACCTACGAGGAGGTCAAGCGCGGCCCGCTCGGCGAGCTGGCCGCCTGGGCCGCGGACGGCGTCCGGGGCGAGATCACCGTGGTGGTGGCCGGCGCCCCGCCGGCCGCGCCGGAGGAGGTCGGCCCGGCCGAGCTGGCCCGCCGGGTGGCCGTCCGCGAGGAGGCCGGGGAGCGCCGCAAGGAGGCGATCGCGGCGGTCGCGGCCGACCTGGGCCTGCGCAAGTCGGTGGTGTTCGACGCCGTGGTGGCCGCCAAGCACGCCCCCTGACCGGCCGGCCGCCCCGCCCCGCCCCGCCGCCCCACCGGTCAGTTTGTATGGCAATGGCCGGAATCGCGCGTACGTTGGAATGAGCACCCCAGCGGAGGGCCAATTCGGGACCAAGACTTGGCAAGCCGGGCATCGGACGGAGCCTCCCGGGCATTCCCTGGGATGGAACAACCCGCACCCGGCCGGAAGGACCGGGCGACGGGCTCCGAGCGAAGCGAGGTGGCGCATGAGCGACACGATCGACAGCCCCCGGAACGGCGGAGCACCCAGCGGCCTCGGCACGACCAGCCGTCCCGCCCCCGTGCAGACGGTCCACGAGGCGTACTCCTTCGCCTGCCTCAACTGCGGCTACGGCTGGGAGCAGGCGTACGACATCGAGCACCACACGGCCAAGGACGGCCACACCGTCGTCGAGTACACGGCCAACGGCGTCCGGGTCCCCTCCCCGCTGCGCGAACTGGTCTGCCCCGGCTGCGGCGGCGAACGGGTCCGGATCATGCGGGCCGGGCGGGTGGCCGGCGTGGCCGCCGTCATGGAGAAGGGCTCCGGCTACGCCCCCACCGCCGAACCCGAGGGCCCGCCGGAACCGCCCGGACTGCGGGCCCGGCGCCGCCGCTGGCCGTTCGGCTCCCGCCGCACCGGCTGACCCCGCCCGGCCCCGCCCCCGCCCGGGGCGGGGCCGCGCCCGACTAGGATCCCGGGCTATGGCGGCCATGGCAGAGCACCCCGGCGGCGGCGCGTACTACGTCACCACCCCGATCTACTACGTCAACGACCGGCCCCACCTGGGCCACGCGTACACCACCGTCGCGGGCGACGTGCTGACCCGCTGGCACCGCCAGCGCGGCGAGGACGTCTGGTACCTCACCGGCACCGACGAGCACGGCCAGAAGATCCTGCGCACCGCCGAGGCCCACGGCACCACCCCGCAGGAGTGGTGCGACCGGCTGGTCGAGGAAGCCTGGAAGCCGCTCTGGGAGCACCTGCGGATCGCCAACGACGACTTCATCCGCACCACCCAGGCCCGGCACACCGACCGGGTCCAGGAGTTCGTCCAGGACCTGTACGACAAGGGCGAGATCTACCGGGGCAGCTACACTGGCCCCTACTGCGTCGGCTGCGAGGAGTACAAGCTCCCCGGCGAACTGCTGCCCGGCGCCACCGAGGACGAGAAGCTCTGCCCGATCCACCGGCGCCCCGTCGAGTGGCTGGAGGAGGAGAACTACTTCTTCCGGCTTTCCGCCTACGGCCCGAAGCTGCTGGAGTTCTACGCCGCCCACCCGGACTTCATCCAACCCGCCGCCGCCCGCAACGAGGTGCTCCGCTTCGTCGAACAGGACCTCAAGGACCTGTCGATCTCCCGCTCCACCTTCGACTGGGGCATCCCGCTGCCCTGGGACGACCAGCACGTCCTGTACGTGTGGGTCGACGCCCTGCAGAACTACATCACCGCCGCCGGCTACGGCGCCGACCCCGAGCGCTTCGCCCGGCTCTGGCCCGCCTCCGTGCACCTGGTCGGCAAGGACATCCTGCGCTTCCACGCCGTCATCTGGCCCGCCATGCTGATGGCCGCCGGACTGCCGCTGCCCCGCCGGATCGTCGCCAACGGCTGGCTGATGGTCGGCGGCGAGAAGATGAGCAAGTCCAATCTCACCGGCATCGCCCCCACCGACCTCACCTCGCACTTCGGCGTCGACGCCTACCGCTACTACTTCCTGCGGGCCGTCCCGTTCGGCACCGACGGCTCGTTCTCCTGGGAGGACTTCACCGCCCGCTACACCTCCGAACTCGCCAACGACTTCGGCAACCTGGCCTCCCGGGTCACCGCGATGATCGGCAGGTACCACGACGGGGTGCTGCCCGCGGCCGCCGCCCCCGGCCGGGCCGAACAGGCCGTCGCGGACGCGCTGGCGAAGGCCGTCGAGGAGGCCGACCGGAGGATCGGCGAGGAACTCGACTTCGCGGGCGGCATCGCCGCGGTCTTCGAGTTCATCAAGACCGTCAACGGCTACCTCACCGAGCAGGAGCCCTGGAAGCTCGCCAAGTCCCCCGCGGACGCGGACCGGCTCGCCACCGTCCTGTACACCGCCGCCGACGCGCTGCGGGCCACCGCCGTCCTGCTCAACCCCGTGATGCCGACCGCCGCGTCCGCGCTCTGGGACTCCCTCGGCGCCGGACCGGCCCTCGGCCCGCTCGCCGACCAGCGCCTCGCCGACCCCGCACGCCTGCCCGCCGGCGTCACCGTCACCAAGGGCGACCCCCTGTTCCCCCGACTCGAAGAGAAGACCACCTCCTGATGGCCGCGAAGAAGAACGACGACCGCTCCACCCCGCCGCCGCTCCCCGAGCCGCTGGCCGTCCCGGTCGCCGACTCGCACACCCACCTCGACATGCAGTCCGGCACCCCCGCCGAGGGCCTGGCCCGGGCCGCCTCGGTCGGCGTCACCACCGTCGTCCAGGTCGGCTGCGACGTCCCCGGCTCGCGGTGGGCCGCCTCGCTGGCCGAAGAGCACGAACAGGTGCACGCCGCCGTCGCCCTGCACCCCAACGAAGCCCCCCGGATCTTCCTCGGCGACCCCGACGGCTGGTCCGGCCAGCGGCGGAAGCCCGGCGGGCAGGCCGCCCTCGACGAAGCCCTCGCCGAGATCGACCGCCTCGCCGCCCTCCCGCACGTCCTCGCCGTCGGCGAGACCGGACTCGACTACTTCCGCACCGGCCCCGAGGGCGTCGACCTGCAGAAGGAGTCCTTCCGCCGCCACATCGAGATCGCCAAGCGCCACGGCAAGGCCCTCGTCATCCACGACCGCGACGCCCACCAGGACGTCATCGACCTCCTCCTCGAAGAGGGCGCCCCCGAACGCACCGTCTTCCACTGCTACTCCGGCGACGCCGCCATGGCCAAGACCTGCGCCGAACACGGCTGGTACCTCTCCTTCGCCGGCCCCGTCACCTACAAGGCCAACCACCCCCTGCGCGAAGCCCTCACCGCCACCCCCCTCGACCGCGTCCTGATCGAGACCGACGCCCCCTTCCTCACCCCCCACCCCTACCGCGGCCGCCCCAACGCCCCCTACCTGATCCCGGTCACCCTGCGGGCGATGGCGGCCCACCTGGCCCTGGGCGAGGACGAGTTGGCGACGGCGATCGCGGCGAACACGGCCCGTGCCTTCGGCTACTGAGCGCATCCCGGTGCCGGGCGCGCTCGTTGGAGAGAGCGAGGAGGCCGTGATGGGTACCGAACCGATCGACTGGATGCAGCCGCCGGTCGGCGGCTGGACGTTCGACCAGGCCAATGAGCTCGATCTGCCGTTCAAGTGGGAACTGGTGGACGGCACGATCGTGGCCAGAGGACGAACGATCGCGGTCAAGGGCCAGACACCGTGGTGGCACGACCGGGTGCGGGACCGCCTGCTCGTGGAACTGCTCGCGGCGGGCAGCGGGCCTTACGACGTGAGCGCGGAGCGAGCCGTCCTGCTCGACGGGCGCGGCGTGGTTCTGCCGGACCTGGTGGTGTTCGACGGGACGGGCCTGCAAGTCGGCGAACTGCTGTGCACCCCGGTGGAGTCGGTGGTCCTGGCCATCGAGGTGGTCTCCCCCGGGTCGCGGGTGGCCGACCGGTTCACCAAGCCCGGCCTGTACGCGGAGAAGGGCGTCCCGTCCTACTGGCGCGTCGAGCGCGGGGACGACGACGTCCCCGTCGTGCACGAGTTCCGGCTCGACCGGGAGCAGGGCGTCTACCTCCCGGTCGCCGTGCACGAAGGGTCGCTCCGCACCGAGCTGCCGTTCCCCGTCGAGATCGATCTGAAGCGGTTCGTCAAGCGCTGACCGGATTCTTGCGTACAAGCCTGGTTCAGTGGGCCGGGGCGGCCGCTTCTCGGATCGGAGAGCCGGAGCCGCTTCAGTGTCAGTGACACCACGTAGAGTCACCACCGTGCAGCTCCGCTACAACTTCCGGGTGTATCCGACGTCGGGTCAGCGCATTGCGTTGGCTCGGGCGTTCGGGTGTGCGCGGACGGTGTTCAACGACGGATTGCGGGCCCGGCAGGAGGCGTACGCGGCGGGGTCGCCGTACATCGGGGACACCGAGCTGCAGAAGCGGGTGATCACCACGGCGAAGCACACCGTCGAGCGGGCGTGGCTGGGGGAGGTGTCGTCGGTGGTGCTGGTGCAGTCCTTGCGGGACCTGCACACCGCGTACCGGAGCTTTTTCTCCTCCGTCACCGGCAGGCGCAAGGGTCCGAAGGTCGCGCCGCCGCGTTTCAAGTCCAAGCGGGACAGTCGGCAGTCGATCCGGTTCACCGCCAACGGCTTCTGCCTGCGCGAGTCCGGGCGCCTGTACGTGGCGAAGGTCGGTGACCTGGATGTGCGCTGGTCCAGGGCACTCCCGACCGTCCCGACGTCAGTCACCGTCACCAAGGACGCCGCCGACCGGTACTGGGCCTCCTTCGTCGTGGACACCGATCCGAAGATCCTGTCCGAGCTGGACACCGAGACCGGCATCGACCTCGGGCTCACCCACTTCGCGGTGCTCTCCGACGGCCGCAAGGTCGACTCGCCGAGGTTCCTGCGTCGGGCGGAGAAGAAGCTCAAGCGCCTGCAGAAGTCCCTCGCCCGCTGCGAGGAGGGATCGAAGAACCGGGCGAAGGCCCGTAGGAAGGCGGCGCGTCAGCACGCCAGGGTGGCCGACCGCCGCCGGGACTGGCACCACAGGGAATCCACGCGCATCATCCGCGAGAACCAAGCGGTGTACGTGGAGGACCTCGCGGTGTCCGGCCTCGGACGGACCCGGCTCGCCAAGTCCGTGCACGACGCCGGGTGGTCGCAGTTCGTCTCGATGCTGGAGTACAAGGCCCGCAAGCACGGGCGCACCTTCGCCCGCATCGGCCGCTTCGAGCCCACCTCGCAGGTCTGCTCGGCCTGCGGCGTCAAGGACGGCCCCAAACCCCTCAAGGTCCGCGCGTGGACCTGCAGGGCCTGCGGAAGCGTCCACGACCGCGACGTGAACGCAGCCCGCAACATCCTGGCCGCCGGACGGGCGGACAGGCCAAACGCCTGTGGAGCACGGGTAGGACGGGCATCCGTGCCCGCACCGCGCCGAGAAGCAGGAACCCACCGAGACGGCCGACCGGCCGTGGCAGAAAACCAGGCACCTTAGGGTCTTGGGGACGTCAACCGTATCCTTGGCGGGTGAGCACCACCGAACCCACCTCCGACGGCCACCTGCTGGGAGCCGCCGACATCCGTGCGCTGGCCGAGGCGTTCGGCGTGAAGCCGACCAAGCAGCGCGGGCAGAACTTCGTCATCGACGGGAACACCGTGCGGCGGATCGTCCGGGCGGCGGGGGTGACGGACGAGGACGCGGTGGTCGAGGTCGGGCCGGGGCTCGGGTCGCTGACGCTGGCGCTGCTGGAGGTGGCGCGGCACGTCACGGCGGTGGAGATCGACCCGGTGCTGGCGCGGCACCTGCCGGACACCGTGAAGGGCCGGATGCCCGCCAAGGCCGACGGCTTCGACCTGGTGCTCAGCGATGCGATGGACGTCACCGAGCTGCCCGGCCCCGCGCCGACCGCGCTGGTGGCCAACCTGCCGTACAACGTCGCCGTGCCGGTGCTGCTGCACATGCTGGAGACCTTCCCCAGCATCGAGCGCACCCTGGTGATGGTGCAGAGCGAGGTCGCCGACCGGCTCGCCGCCAAGCCCGGCAACAAGGTGTACGGCGTGCCCTCGGTGAAGGCCAACTGGTACGCGGACGTCAAGCGCGCCGGGGCGATCGGGCGGAACGTGTTCTGGCCCGCGCCGAACGTCGACTCCGGACTGGTCTCGCTGATCCGCCGCGACCCGCCCGCCACCACCGCCACCCGCCGCGAGGTGTTCGCCGTCGTCGACGCCGCGTTCGCCCAGCGCCGCAAGACCCTGCGGGCCGCGCTGGCGGGCTGGGCCGGGTCGCCCGCCGCCGCCGAGGAGGCGCTGCGCGGCGCCGGGATCGACCACATGCTGCGCGGCGAGATGCTCACGGTCGAGCAGTTCGCCGCGATCGCCGAGCACAAGCCCAAGGCCACAGAGGCAGCAGAGGAACACTGAACATGGTCACGGTCCGGGTCCCCGCCAAGGTCAACGTCCAGCTCGGCGTCGGCGGGGTCCGCCCCGACGGCTACCACGACCTGGCGAACGTCTTCTTCGCCGTCGCCCTCGGCGACCAGGTCACCGCCACCCCCGGCGCGGGCGTCACGCTCAGCTGCGACGGCCCCGACGCCGACGCCGTCCCGCTCGACGACGGCAACCTGGCCGCCCGCGCCGCCCGGCTGCTCGCCGCCCACCACGGCCTCGCCGACCCCGGCGTCCACCTGCACATCGACAAGGCCATCCCGGTCGCCGGCGGCATGGCGGGCGGCAGCGCGGACGGCGCCGCCGCGCTGCTCGCCTGCGACGCGCTGTGGGGCCTGGACACCCCGCTGCCCGTCCTGCTGGAACTCGCCGCCGAACTCGGCTCCGACGTCCCGTTCGCCCTGCTCGGTGGCGTCGCCCTGGGCCGCGGCCGCGGCGAACTGCTGGAACCGCTGCCGGTGGCCGGCACCTTCCACTGGGTGTTCGCGGTCGCCGACGGCGGGCTCTCCACCCCGGCGGTCTACCGGGAGTGCGACCGCCTCCGCGAGGCATCGGGGCTGGGTTCCTCCGCCGAGGACGTCCCGGTCCCCGACGCCGACCCCGCCCTGCTCGCCGCCCTCGCCGAGGGCGACCCCGTCGCGCTGGCCGCCGCCCTCGGCAACGACCTGCAGGCCGCCGCCGTCTCGCTGCGCCCCGCCCTCGCCGACACCCTGCACGCCGGCACCGAGGCCGGCGCCCTGGCCGCCCTGGTCTCCGGCTCCGGCCCCACCTGCGCCTTCCTCGCCAAGGACGCCGACGCCGCCGCCCACATCGCCACCGCCCTGCGCACCTCCGGCACCTGCCGCACCGCCCACGCGACGTACGGGCCGGTGGACGGCGCCCGGGTGGTCCACACCTCTGCTTGACCTGGAGCGCGCTCCGGGTTCCAGACTCGTGACCGCGGCCCGCACCGGGCGGGTCGCGGAGAACGAGGGGAACTCCCGGATGCGCAAGCGCACCATCGGAACCGATCCGCGTACCCGCCGTGAGGTCAGCGTGCTGAGCCTCGGGGCGATGCTGTTCGGCACGCTCACCGACGAGGCGACCTCCTTCGCGGTGCTGGACCGGTACGTCGAGGCGGGCGGGACGTTCGTCGACACCGCGAACAACTACGCGTACTGGCAGGACGGCGGGCAGGGCGGGATCAGCGAGGAGGTGCTCGGGCGGTGGCGGGCCAGCCGGGGGATCACCGACGAGGTGGTGATCGCCACCAAGCTCGGGGCCCGGCCGAAGGCGCCCGGCACCGGGTTCGTCGAGAACGGCGAGGGACTGTCGGCGGAGGTGATCAGGGCGTCCTCGGAGGCCAGCCGGAAGCGGCTGGGCGTCGAGAAGCTCGACCTGCTGTACGCGCACGTCGAGGACACGAAGGTGCCGCTCGCCGAGACGGTGCACGCCTTCGGCGAGCTGGTGCAGGAGGGGACGGTCGGGCTGCTCGGCGTCTCCAACCACTGGTCCTGGCGGGTCGAGCGGGCCCGCAACCTCGCCGCGCAGGCGGGGCTGCCGGGCTACGAGGTGCTCCAGTACGGCCACACCTACCTGCGCCGCCGCGCCGACCTGCCCGGCCTGACCTGCGCGGACGGCGACCAGGCCGCCGTCCAGGGCGACCTGGTCACGTACCTGAAGGAGAGCCCCGAGCTCACCCTGGTCGCCTACTCCCCGCTGCTCGGCGGCGGCTACGTCCGCGCCGACAAGCCGCTCGGCCCGTCCTTCGACCACGCCGGCACCCCCACCCGCCTCGCCGCCCTCGACGCGGTGGCCCGGCAGACCGGCGCCACCCGCAACCAGGTCGTGCTGGCCTGGCTGCTCGGCGGCGAACTCCCGGTGATCCCGCTGGTCGGCGCGTCCTCGGTGGCCCAGCTGGACGAGAGCCTGGCGGCGCTCGACCTGGAACTGACCGCCGAGCAGCGGGCCCTGCTGGACGCCGCTCGCTGAGAAAGTGTGGGGTAATTGGCTGGCTACTGATCGTTGAGGTCGTCGGCAAGGCGGCGGGCTGCTTCGGTCTCGATGGGACCGCGTGGTTCGATCTC
>NZ_JOGH01000106.1:0-23541 GCF_000721345.1 Kitasatospora sp. NRRL B-11411
GGTGAAGTCTTCGATGCCGTCGATGAGGGCTTCGAAGCGGAAGGAGTGGAAGAGGTCGAAGGCGTGGTGGGCGCCGGGGAGGTCGACCGAGCCGACGAGGGAGGGGGAGAACGCGCGGCGCGCCAGGTCGAGGGCGCGGGGGTTGTCCAGGTCGACGAGTTCGTCGAGGTCGCCGTGGGCGATGAGGAAGGGCGGGGCGTCGGGGCGGGCGAGGTTGACGGGGGAGGTGGCGGGGTCGCCGTCGAAGTAGGTGCCGAGGAAGCCGTTGAGGCAGATGGCGGCGGTGACGGTGGTGTCGGCGGACTCGAAGCCGGGCTGGTAGGCGGGGTCGTCGGGGGTGAGGGCGGCGAGGGCGGCGAGGTGGCCGCCGGCGGAGCTGCCGGAGACGAAGACCGGGGCGTCGGGGTGGGCGCCGTACTCGTGGGCGTGGGCGCGGGCCCAGGCGATGACCTTCTTGGCGTCGATCAGGTGGTGGGGGTGGGAGAAGGCGGGGCGCAGGCGGTAGTTGGCGCTGATGCAGACCCAGCCCCGGGCCGCGAAGCGGTGCAGGAGGGGGAGGGACTGGGTGTTCTTGCGGCCTTGGTCGTAGTGGCCGCCGTGGAAGTGGATGAGGACGGGGCCGCCCTGCGGGCGGGCGCGGTGGTGGTAGACGTCCAGCAGGTTGCGGGGGCCGGCGTCGCCGTAGCGGAGGTCGGGGACGCGGACGACCTCGCGGCGGCGGCGGAGGAAGGGGTGGAGCAGGATGCGGGTCAGGGGCGGCCGGTGCGGGGTGTTGGCGTCGGGGCCGAGTGCCTCGGCGAGGGCGCGGCGGACCACGGGGGCGGTGCGGATGCCGCGGCGGGCGACGACGGCGAGGCCGGTGGCGGTGACGGCGGCGAGGGCGACGGCCAGCCGGTCGGCGGTGGTGGTGATGTCGCCCTCGGCGAAGGCGAGCGCGGTCGAGGCGGCGAGGGCGTAGAGGGCGAGGAAGGGCAGTTCGTTGAAGACCAGGCCGAGGCGGTAGCTGAACCAGAAGAGCGCGCTCGGCCCGCGGACGGGCACCAGGCAGAACACCGTGACCGCGGTGGCCAGCAGCACGGTCGTCAGGTATCCCACGGCCATCGGAACCACTCCCGTCGTGACTCGGTTCAGGACCTCGCACAGGTACACACGGTTCGGGGCGGCTTTTCGGTGCGGCCCGTCAGGGGGTCGGCGGGGCGCGGTGGGGGTCGGCAGGGCGCGGAAGGTGCGGCGGGGTGCGGGGCGCCCGTTTGCATTAGTCGGCGTGTGCAATTATTGTCGATGCAAGTAAGGGGCGCCTGCATCGAATGCTCGCGCCCGCACCGCCTGGCGGGCCCCGGCCCTCCCCCGGGCCGCCGCCTGCCGGCCGCTCCGCAAAGGCACCGCCATGACCCTCAAGAACCTCCTCCCCGGCAAGCTCGGCTTCGGCACCGCCCCGCTCGGCAACATGTTCCGGGCGATCCCCGACGAGCAGGCCCGCGCCACCGTCGAGGCCGCCTGGGACCAGGGCGTCCGCTACTACGACACCGCCCCGCTGTACGGCGCGGGCCTGGCCGAGGAGCGCCTCGGCGAGGTGCTCTCCGGCAAGCCGCGCGACTCCTACGTGCTGTCCACCAAGGTCGGCCGGGTGATCCTCGACGAGCACGAGCCCGGTGCCCACGAACTCGGCGAGAAGGGCGGCCTGTTCGAGCACGGCAACCCGAACCGGATCGTCCACGAGTGGACCGCCGACGCCACCGAGCGCTCCATCGAGGGCAGCCTGAAGCGGCTCGGCACCGACCGACTGGACATCGTCTGGGTGCACGACATCGCCCAGGACTTCCACGGCGACGCCTGGCTCGGCACGTTCGAGGAGGCCCGCACCGGCGCCTTCCGGGTGCTGTCCCGACTGCGCGAGGAGGGCGTGATCCGGGCCTGGGGCCTGGGCGTCAACCGGACCGAGCCGATCGAACTGACCCTCGCCCTCGACGAGCCGCAGCCCGACGGCTTCCTGCTGGCCGGCCGCTACACCCTGCTCGACCACGAGCACGCCCTCCAGCGCCTGCTGCCCACCGCCCAGGAGCAGGGCGTCGAGATGGTCGTCGGCGGCCCCTACAGCTCCGGCGTGCTGGCCGGCGGCACCCACTTCGAGTACCGGCAGGCCCCCGCGGAGATCGTCGGGAAGGTCGCCCGGCTGAAGGCCCTCGCCGACCGGCACGGCGTCGGCATCAAGGCCGCCGCCCTGCAGTTCTCGCTCGCCCACCCGGTGGCGGCCGCCGCCGTCCCCGGCGCGACCCGGCCCGACCGGATCGCCGAGGACACCGCCGCGCTGGCCGAGGCCGTCCCCGCCGCGTTCTGGCACGACCTGCGCGCCGCCGGTCTGGTCAGCCCCACCGCACCTCTGCCGCAGGGCGCCTGACCCGCGCCTCCCCCGCGTCCCTTCACCAGGAGTAGAACCCCCATGGCTTCCACCTCCGTCAGCCGCACCGTCCACGCCACCCCCGAGCGGGTCTGGAGCCTCGTCGGCGGCTTCGACTCGCTGCCCGACTGGCTGCCCTACGTCCCCGCGAGCACCACGCTCGAAGGCGGCCGGGTGCGCCGCCTGGCCAACCCCGCCGGGGAGGTCATCGTCGAACGGCTGGTCGACTTCAACGAGGCCGAACGGCACTACAGTTACGCCATCCTGCAGGCCCCCTTCCCGGTCGACGGGTACGTCTCCACGCTCCGGGTGCACACCGTCCCCGGCCGGGCGGACCTCGCCGAGGTGCAGTGGTCCGGGCGGTTCAGCCCGACGGACGGCACCACCGAGCAGGAGGCCGTCGACCTGTTCACCAGCATCTACGCCGACGGGCTGGACGCACTGGGCGCGGCCCTCGACCGCTGAGGCCGCCGAGGGCTCCGCGGGCCGAGCCGTCGAGCCGAGCCGCGGTACCTCCAGCCCGGAGCCCTTCTTCGACCCGGTCTTCGCCTTCGACGCCGGGCGGCTCGCCGAGCACCCGCTCTCCGAACCGTCCTGACGGGCATGCCCGACCAGCCTTCAGGGGGCGGGGGCCAGGCGGGTGGCGAGGACGCGGGCGCGGGACTGCTGGACGGCGGCGGCCTGGCGAGCGGCGAAGCGGAGCAGGCCGAACGGGGCGTGCAGGTGGAGGGTGTCGGAGAGGCGGGAGGTGGCGCCGCTGCCGGGGGTGATGGTGAAGCGGTAGGACATCCGGACGCCGCCGGGGCTGACCACGTCGCCGCTGACGGCCGCCTCGGCCGGGAGGCGGGACGGGTCGGCGCGGAGGGTGACCTCGATGCGGTTGTCGTGGGTGAACAGGCCGAGGAAGCGGAAGCGTTCGACCGCCACGTAGCGGGTCGTCCCGTCGTCCCCGTGCCGGACCTCGCGCACGTCGACGAGGAGCGGGGAGAGGCCGATGTAGTGGGCGGGGTCCGCGAGATGGGCGAGGACGTCGGCGGGCGGCGCCCCCACCTCGTAGCTGTGGTGCAGTTCGGTGCTGGGCACTTCGGCTCCCCCGGGCGGCTGGCGGACGTCCGGTGGATGATCGCACTGCCCGGCCGGGGTGACCAGGGGGCGGGTACCGGCGGTGCGATCGGCGTACGGGGTCAGGCGGGCTCAGGTGCTTTCGACGGGTCGGCCCCGGAGCATGCTCACCGAGCCGATCAGTCGGGACCGCTCCAGTTGGTTCAGCACGTCGTCGAACGTGACCGGTTCGCGCCGTCGGCTGCCGACGATCTCCATGACGCAGCCGTAGACCACGCGGTCGTCCAGGTCGATCAAGTCCATGACGAAGTCGTCGGCGCTCTTCTGTTCGATCCCCCACTCCGCCGTGCACTCGACCGGGAAGTGCTTGGCGTTGTCGGTGACGATCACCTGCGCACCGGCTTTGATCGCTGCCGCGAGCACGTGGCGATCGTCCGGGTCGGGGAGCTTGAGCCCCTCGATCAGGGGCTCGTACCCGGTGACGAGGCAGTCCCGCACCGCCGCGTTCATCCGGCGCCGCAGCTCCGCGCGCTTCCCGTCGTTCCCGACGCCGTTGCGGCGGAGTGCGGCTTCCACCTCGTCGAGGATCTGCTCGGTCCACTTGGCCTGGACAATTCCGTGCCTGGCCAGCCGGACGAGCAGGTCCCGGACCGTGTTCGGGTAAAGCACGTTCGAGTCGTACAGGACGATGAAGGCCATGTCAGAGCAGCCCCAGCTCCTCGTCGAGGGCGGTGAGGGCGTCGGCGGCGTCCTTGCGTTCGCGGTCGTCCCTCCGCTTGTACTCCATGACGTCGTTGAACTTGATCCGGCGGTGGCGTCCGACCCGATCGAAAGGGATGTCGCCCCGTTCCAGGAGACCGATCAGGTAGGGCCTGGAGACGTTGAGCATGTCGGCGGCGACCTGGGTGGACACGATGGCGTTGACGGGCATGACCTGCACGCCCTGCCCGTTCGCCAGGGCGGCGAGCATCGCGGCGAACATCTCCACGGTGGGCCGCGGCAGGACGAGGGGGTCGTCGGAGCCGACCTCGCCGAGGATGGTGATGTCCGTGGTGGCGTCGGTGTTGTGCGCGAGGTAGTCGCGGATCCTGCGCAGGGCTCGTTCGGCGCTCCGGGCGTCGACGGTGCCCGGCGCGATCTTCCGGCCTTCCGCGGTGGTTGCCATAGTCGGACCTCCCGGTTTCGAGTGTAGTCGCAGCATCCGAAGTATTCGAAATATTCGCAACGCCTTCCCGGGTAACGATCCGGCGAACCTTCCGGCTCCGCCCGTTCACTCGATCAGGGGGCGGGGACCGGGATGGCGGCGAGTAGGCGGGCGGTGGCGGGGGTGGGGATGCCGTGGGTCCGGGCGGTGCGCAGGACGGCGCCGGCGATGGCGTCGAGTTCGAGGGGGCGGGCGGCTTCGGCGTCGCGTTGCATCGAGGACTTGACGGTGGGCGGGAAGCGGTCGAAGACGGCGAGCAGGGTTTCGGCTTCGACGGGGGCTCCGGCTGCGCGGGCCACGGCGGCGGTCTCGGCGAGGACGGTGAGCAGTTCGTCGCGGTGCCGGGTGCGGACGGTGCCGGTGTCGGCGCGGTGGCGGGTGGTCAGCAGGGCGAACGGGGCGAGGAAGGAGAGCTTGTCCCAGAGCACCGCGTTCTCGTCGTCGCGCAGCCGGACGCCGAGTCCGGCTTCGCGCAGGAGTTCCGCGAGGGGGGCGAACTCGGCTTCGGGCGCGGCGAGTTCGAGGTCGGTGAAGGGGCTGGTGTGGGCGATCCGGCCGGGTGCGGTGCGGGTCGCCTCGACCTTGACGGTGCCCGCGAGGACCCGGGCCGCGGGGAAGCGGGCGCGCAGCAGGGCGACGTGGTCGAGGCCGTTGAGCAGCGGGATCACGGTGGCCCGGCCGAGCACGTCGGCCGGGACGCGGTCGAGGGCTTCGGGGAGCGCGGTCTGCTTGACCGTGACGAAGAGGGTGTCCACCGGTTCGCGCAGCACGGTGCCGGCCTCGACCGGCACGGTGAACTCGCCGTGGTGGACGCTGTCGACGTGCAGTCCGTGTTCGCGCAGCGCGGCGGCGGTGCGGTCGCCGGCCAGGCAGCGGACCCGGTGTCCGGCGCGGGCGAGCAGGGCGGCGATCAGGCCGCCGACGCCGCCCGGGCCGAGGACGGCCACGGTCTGCCTGCTGGTGCTCATGGGTGCTCCTGGGTGGGGAGGGCGGGTGCGTGGTGGCGGGTCGACACCCGCCCGCGTCGGGCCGCGTCCGGAGCGCGGGGGTGACGCGGGCGGGTTGCCGCCCTGGGCCCTGAACGATGGTCAAACCTGGTGCGGCCCAAGTCAATCCATGGGTTTGCTGGGGGTGGGCCGAGCTTAGGCTTGGGGGTCGTGACTCTTGATGATCTGCGGGTGTTCGGGGCGGTCTGCCGGGCCGGGTCGCTCAGCGCGGCGGGCCGGGAGCTGGGCTGCACGCAGTCGGCGGTGAGCCAGCACGTGAAGCGGCTGGAGCGGGAGCTGGGGCTGAGCCTGCTGGAGCGGCAGCCGCGCGGGGTGGTGCCGACGCCGGCCGGGCGGGTGCTGTGGGGGGCGGTGACCGAGGGGCTGGGGCGGATCGACCAGGCGGTGCGGCGGATCGAGGAGCTCGCCCGGGCGGAGGGCGGGTCGGTGCGGGTCACCACCGGGGCGACGATCGTCCGGCACTTCATGGCCGCGGCGGTGGTGGACTTCCGGCGGCGGTTCCCGCGGGCCAGCCTGGAGTTCCAGACCGAGACGTCCAGCCGGGGCTGCTTCGACGCGCTCGCCGCCGGGGCGGTGGACCTGGCGTGGATCACGCTGCGGCCGGCGGGCGGGGAGGTGGAGCAGCGTCCGGTCGTGCACCTGCCCTGGTCGCTGGCGGTGGCGGCCGGGGACCCGCTGGCCGGGCGGGAGTCCGTCGAGCCCGCGGACCTGCAGGACGTCCGGCTGATCGGGCTGCCCGAGAACTCGACCGCGCGGACCCAGCTCGGCACCTGGCTCGCCGGGGCGGGGATCCGGCCGGTCTTCGACACCAGCGTCACGGACTGGGACACCGCGATCCTGCTGGCCGGGCTCGGGCTCGGCCGGGCGGTCGTCCCGGCGCTGCCCGAGTGGAGCGGGCCGGGGCACCCGGACCTGCGGCTGGTGCCGATCCCCGCGCTGCCGCCGCTCACCGCGGGCTGGGCGGTCCGCCGCTGGGACGCCCTCTCGCCGCTGGCCCGGGCCTTCGCGGACACCGTCGCCGAGCACTGCTCCCGCCGGGAGGAGGGGTGAGCGCGGGCGCGACGGGGTGACGGCAGGCGCGGGCGCGACGGGATGAGGGCAGGCGCGGGCGCGACGGGATGAGGGCAGGCGCGGGCGCGGCGGGGGTGTTGCGCACACGTCCGGATCGCGCCTAGCGTGAGTCGCCGTTGATCCAGAGTGA
This sequence comes from Kitasatospora sp. NRRL B-11411, assembly GCF_000721345.1. Lineage (NCBI taxonomy): Bacteria > Bacillati > Actinomycetota > Actinomycetes > Kitasatosporales > Streptomycetaceae > Kitasatospora > Kitasatospora sp. NRRL B-11411. The sequence goes on from NZ_JOGH01000106.1 coordinate 6,873, forward strand.
TCCGTTCACATGGAGAGGCAGGACCTGATGATCCGTCAAGTCAGAACCGCAGCAAGGGCGGTGCTCGCCGCCGGACTGCTGGTCACCGGCGCGCTCACCGCCGCTCCCCCGGCGGCCGCGGCCACCGCGCCGACCGCGCTCGACACGTCCGACTACACGCTCAGCGCGGACTACCACCAGTACGACGCGCTCAACACCGCGCTGGTCTCGACGCTCGGGACCAGCGCCGTGCACACCGTGATGGACAACGCGAACCACGACCGGCAAGGGCTGGCGTCCTCCTTCTCGGTCGCCGGCCTGTCCGGCGGCTTCCGGTTCGACGACGGTGACGACGGCGACTGCCAGAGCTACCCGCAGGGCATCACCACCAGCCGGGACGCGATCGGCACCGCGAACAGCGGCAACTACGACGGCCACCAGCTGGTGCTGGTCAGCTGGTACACCAAGGACGGCTGCAACGGCGCCCAGCAGCGCAGCCGGATCACCCTGGTCGACTGGGACGCCACCTACCCCAACAAGTACCGCAAGATCCTGCTGGTGGAGCCGACCGGCACCACGGCCGCACCGAGCTTCAAGGACATCCCGGTCCACGCCGGCGGCGTCTCCTGGTACGGCGACTACCTGTACGTCGCCGACACCGGGCGCGGCATGCGGGTCTTCGACATGCGCAAGATCCTCAACACCGACACCGGCGGCACCGCCGACCAGATCGGCCGCCAGTCCGGGTCCGTCTACTACGCGCACAACTACGCCTACGTGCTGCCCCAGATCGGCACCGTCACCGCGCAGACCTCCGCCGCGGACAAGCTGGTGTGGTCGTCGATCTCCCTGGACCGGGTCAGCAAGTCGATCGTGATGACGGAGTACACCTGCCAGTCGGGCTGCACCGCCTACCCCAACCGGGCGCCGCGGGCGGTCCGCTTCCCGTTCGCCTCCGGGGCCACCACGTTCACCGCGACCACCACCGCCAGCCAGGCGCTCCAACTGCCCTGGTACAACCTCAACGGCGTGGCCTCGCACAACGGCCGCTGGTGGTTCAACTCGTCGAGCCAGAAGAAGCTCTACTACTGGACCCCGACCGCCGGGTCCTCCTCCTTCGCCTGGGTCAGCGGCGGCGAGAGCATCTCCTACTGGGAGGACGCCACCGGGCCCGACCTGCTGTGGTCCCTCCAGGAGCCCGCGAACAACCGGAATGTCTTCGCGGTCACCCAGGCCACCTACGGCGGCGGCTGACAGGCCGTCAAGTCAGCACCCCGGTACCGGTCTCAGGCCGGTACCGGGCCGGGCGGCCGACCGACCGACCGACTGGGGCGCGGAGAGGCAGAGGGCGAACGGCGGGCCGTCGGCGTCGGGCGTCCAGCCGTCCGCCAGGGCGGCCCGGATGCCCGCGGCGACCTCGGCCGGCAGGACGAGCTGGTCCGGCACCATCTCCGGGGGGAAGACGGCGGGCCGCCCGGTGTCCACGACCAGCGTCGTGCCGGGCCGGCCGGCGTGCTCCACCGCATAGCCCAGGGAGCGCGGGTCGGGGTCGCAGCACCAGTGCTTGCTGCTCACCCGCCAGCGGTACTCGACGCCGTCGACGACGATCCGCCGGGAGCCCTTCTTCGCCAGTGCCACGTCCCGCCCCGCCCTTCCGTCCGTACGAGCCCGTGGGGCCCGCGGGGGCCAAGTCTCCCCGGCCGGTGGGCGGGTGTCACGGGCGCCGGGGCGCACCTCGGGCTACCACCGCTCCCGCCCGTGCGCGAAACTCGGCATCACCTCCCGCACGGAGCCGGCCCGGATCGCCTGCTGACCGGGCACGTGCCGGAGGGGCACGCACAGGAGGCGGCGCGGTGGCGGACAGCGGAACCCTGGACGGGACGGACACCGAGGACGGGGCCGAGGACGGGGCGGGCAGCGCGCACGTCCCCGGACCGCGCGAACCCGGCGACGGCGACGGCGACGGCGACAACAGCGGCGGCCGGACGCCCCGGCGGAGGGTGCTGCGGCGGCTGGGCGTGCTGGTGCTCGCCCTGGTGCTGCTCTGCCTGCCGCCGTGGTGGACGCTGCTCGCCTCCGGCGCCGACTGGCCGCTGCCGGTGGTCCTGGCGGGCACCGCCGTGCTGCTGGCCTGGATGGTCGGCTTCCCGTTCCTGATGGTCGCGGGCCACCGCTCGCGGTCCCGCGACGACCGGGCGGCCCGGATCGCGGACACCAGCCTGGGCGTGGTGTGGGTGCTGTTCACCTGGTCGGTGCTGGGCGGCCTGGCGGACCTGCTGCTGGCCGGGTTCGGCGTCGGCGGCACCGGCCGGGCCCGGCTCGTCGCGGCGGCCGTCCTGCTGGTGTCGGCCGTCCTGCTGGCCTGGGGGCACCACGAGGCGATGCGGGTGCCCCGGGTGCGGCGGCTGGACGTCCGCCTGCCGCGGCTCGGCGCCGGTCTGGACGGCACCCGGGTCGTGGTGCTGGCCGACACCCACTACGGGCCGATCGACCGGGCGGCCTGGTCGGCGAAGGTCACCGAGGCGGTCAACGCGCTGGCGGCGGACGTGGTGGTGCACGCCGGTGACATCGCGGACGGCACCCCGGCCCAGCGCCGCGCGCAGTCCGCGCCGCTGGGCGCGGTCCGGGCCGCCCTGGCCCGGGTGTACGTGACGGGCAACCACGAGTACGGCGGCGAGGCCCAGGGCTGGCTGGACCGGATGGCCGAGCTGGGCTGGGAGGCGCTGCACAACCGGCACGTGGTGGTGGAGCGCGGCGGGGACGCCCTGGTGCTGGCCGGGGTGGACGACGTCACCGCGGCGTCCTCCGGCGAGGCCGGGCACCGGGCCGACCTGTCCGGCGCGCTGGCGGGGGCGGACCCGCAGCTGCCGGTACTGCTGGTCGCCCACCAGCCCAAGTACGTGCCGCAGGCGGTGGCGGCCGGGGTCGACCTGCAGGTCTCCGGGCACACCCACGGCGGCCAGATCTGGCCGTTCCGCTACCTGGTCCGGCTGGACCAGCCGGTGGTGCAGGGCCTGAGCCGGCACGGGGAGCGCACCCAGCTCTACACCAGCCGGGGCACCGGCTTCTGGGGGCCGCCGTTCCGGGTGTTCGCGCCGAGCGAGATCACCCTGCTGACGCTGCGCGCGGGCGGAGGGAGCGCCGGGTAGCGGCGGTTCAGCGGCCCGGGACGGGATCCGGCCGCCGACGACTCAGCGGGCCCAGGACGGGATCCAGCCGCCGACGACGGGGGCCGTGGCGGCGGTGGCGGCGGCGAGGTGGGCGCGCAGCGCCGGGAGGGCGGGGTGCGGGTCGTCCCGGCGGTGCAGCAGCGAGTGCGGGTAGACCGGGACGGGGTCGGTGACCGGGATGCGGCGCAGGCCGTACCCGGTGGGCCAGACCAGGCGGGTGTCCTCGCCCATGAAGGTGGCCAGGGCGGGGGTGTCGGCGATGGTGTCGAGCAGCGCGTCGGAGCCGAAGTTGGGGCCGGTCGACTCGACGGTCAGGCCGAACTCGCCCGCCAGCGCCTCGTAGTAGGCGCCCCACTCGCTGCCGGGGAGGATGCCGGGCATCCAGATCCGGTGCCCGGCCAGTTCGGCGAGCGGCACCGTGCGGGCGGCGGCGAGGGCGTGCGCGGGGCCGGTGAGCAGGTGCAGCGGCTCGTCGACGACCCGGACGGCGGTGAGGTCCTCGGGCAGCGGCCGGCCGGGCATGGCGACGGCCCGGAACGAGGCGTCGACGCTGCCGGAGCGGATCGCGGCGACGGCGGCCTCGATGTCGAGCAGCATCACGATGTCCAACTCGACGTCCGGGTGGGCCCGGTGGAAGTCGCGCATCAGCCGGGCGGCCGCCCCGCGCGAGTTGATCACGTCGACCCGCAGCGGGCGGCGGCCGGCGCGGACGGAGGCGGCGGCCCGGTCGGCGACCCGCAGCAGTTCGCGGGCGTGCGGCAGGAACGCCAGGCCGTCGATGGTGGGTTCGGCGCCGCGCGGGGTGCGGGCGAACAGCCGGACGCCGAGGTCGCGTTCGAGCCCGGCGATCCGCTTGGAGACGGCCTGCTGGGTGACCGCCAGGTCGGTGGCGGCCTTCTGGAACTGGCCCGCCTCCGCGACGGCGACGTAGGTGCGTACGGCTTCGAGGTCCATGACGCCCACCCTACTGAACAACCAGGAGTTGTTCAGTAGGCGGTAGAAGGTGGGGCGAGCTGCGGAAACACCCTCCACGTGGTCAACCGTCAGTTGTGCGGTGACCGCCCCGGCCGGTTGGCCGGATCCGGTCGGACCGGCGGCCCGCCAACCTGGCGTTCCGGCGGGAAGAGCCCGGGATTCAACCCGCGTACACGCTGTTTCCACGTGGGGTCGCCAGAGTTCCGCCCCGTGCCTAACTCACACTCGCGTGTCGGCGTCGCCTCCCTGTGCGCCGCGTCCCTGACCTTCTCCGGGCTGGTCGTCACCGGGCTGCTCGCCGCGCAGCCCGCCGCGGCCGCCGACCCGGCCGGCTACCAGAACGTGCGCATCAACGAGGTGAGCTCCGCCAACAGCGACACGGTGGAGCTCTACAACAGCGGTTCGACGGCGGTGAGCCTCAGCGGCTGGAAGATGTCCGACGACGGCTTCTCCCCGCAGTCCTTCAGCCCGTCCGCGAGCAGCATCCCGGCCGGCGGCTTCGTCACCTTCGACTCGCCCAAGGGGCTGGGCGATTCGGACAAGGTGGTGATCTACACCGCCGACGGCACCGTGGTCGACCGGGTCGACTGGGCCACCGGCAGGGCCAAGCCCGCGATGGCCCGCTGCGGCGGCGACGGCACCGGCAGCTGGGTGACCGGCACCGGCACGACCACCTTCGGTTCGGCGAACGCCGCCGGCTGCCCGGCGTCGCCGCCCGCCGCGAGCCGGGTCCGGATCAACGAGGTCAGCTCGGACGGCTCGGACACCGTCGAGCTGTACAACGGCGGCACCAGCGCGGTCAGCATCGGCTCGTGGAAGTACGTCGACAGCGACACCGCGCACTCCGCCGCCTCGATCTCGTCCTCCGCCCCGAGCGCGACCAGCATCCCCGCGGGCGGCTACGTCACGTTCGGCTCGACCATCGGCCTGGGCGGCAGCGACTCGCTGTTCCTGCTCGACGGCAGCGGCGACACCGTCGACTCGGTCAGCTGGGCCGCGTCCGGCGCCTCGCCCTCGGACGAGCGCTGCGCCACCGGCTTCCAGACCTCCGCGAGCGCGACCTTCGGCGCGGTGAACTCCTGCGCGGGCAGCACCCCCGGCGGCGGCACCGGCGGCGGCACCACCGGCCAACTGCTGGGCGGTGGCGGCGCGTTGACCAGCGGCTGCACCCCGGAGGCCCCTAGCGGCACCGGTTCCGCCCCGTTCGGCACCCGGTCCTGGCCCGGCGGCCTCGACGTCACCATCGCCGACAACGTCTGCGCGTTCACCACCTCCACCGGCCCCGAGGGCCGGGACGTCAGCGGGCTGGCCTTCGACCCGGCGAACCCGTCCGTGCTGTGGGCCGCCAAGAACAAGAACTGGCTGTACAAGCTGGTCAAGAGCAACGGCAAGTGGGTCCCGGACGCCACCTGGAGCGCCACCGGCAAGCAGATCCGCTTCGCGGGCGGCACCGGCCAGCCCGACTCCGAGGGCCTGACCGTCGGCGGCAACGGCCACCTCTACGTGACCTCCGAGCGCGACAACGCCAACAACACCGTGCCGAAGGACACCGTCATGGAGTTCGACCCAGCCGCCACCGGCAGCACCCTCATCCCGCTGCACCAGTGGGACATGACCGCGCAGTTCCCGCAGCTGAACACCGGCAGCAAGGACGACGCCAACCTCGGCTTCGAGGGCGTCGGCTACGTCCCGGACAGCTGGCTGACCGCCAACGGCTGGACCGACCCGCTCACCGGCGCCGCCTACGACCCGGCGAACTACCCGCTGCACGGCGCCGGCCTGTTCTTCGCCGGCCTGGAGTACGACGGCACCCTGCACGTCTACGGCCTCAACTCGGACGGCAGCTTCACCACCTTCGGCACCGTCTCCACCGGCAAGCCGGGCGTGATGGACGTGACCTTCGACGCCGGCACCCAGCGCATCGTCGCCACCTGCGACAACACCTGCGGCGAGACCCACACCTTCCTGAAGGTCAACGCCTCCGGCGCGATCGTCCCCGACGTGACCTACACCAACCCCGCCGTCATGCCGGTCGACAATCTGGAGGGCTTCGCCCTCGCCCCGGCCTCCACCTGCGCGGGCGGCTTCCGCGAGGCGGTCTGGAGCGACGACGGCATCTACGGCTTCGGCTCCGGCAGCTCCTCCTACGGCCACGCGCTCTACAGCGGCACCTTCCCCTGCTGACGCACCGCCGGCGCACCGCTGATGCCCGGCTGATGCCCGGCTGATCACCGCCCGCCCGACACCCCGGGGCCCCGACCGCAGCACCACGCGGTCGGGGCCCCGCCGTTTCCGGGGCGCCGCTCAGCCCCGGCCGTCCGCCGCGCTCCCCGACCCCCCGTCAGACGCGCCGGGTCCGTCAGGCGCGCCGGGTCCGTCAGGCTCCGGCGCGGGCTTGGCGAGCAGCACGTCGCGGCCCTGTTCGGCGGCGCGCAGCAGCATCTCGGAGAGGTGGTCGAGGAACCGGGCGACGTTCTCCAGCCGCGTCCCGGCGGGGCTGGACGAGCCGAGGAGCGGCACGCCCCGGCGGGCGGCGGCCGCCACCGCCGAGTTGGCGTGGGCGCTGGCCACCGCGGACTGGTACCAGATCTCGTCGTCCACCACGTAGCGCTCGCGGCGGCGCTCGTCGCGCTCCCGGCGGACCATCGACTGCTCGTCCAGGAAGGCCACCGCCTTGGACACCGACGCCGGGCTGACCTGGAGGCGCTGGGCGAGTTCGCCGGCGGTCAGGCTGCCGGAGTCGGTGATCAGCAGCGCGGCCAGCACCCGGGCGGGCATCCGGCTCAGTCCCGACTGCATGAAGACGGTGGTGATCGACTCCTCGAAGGCCCCGATCGCGCCGGGGTCGCGCCCGTCGCCGGGGCGGTCGGCCGGGTGCGGGTCGCGGGACGGCGCGGTCCGGCGGTGGGCGCGGTGCTCGGTGGCCCGGTGGGCGAGGTCGGCCCGGTAGCCGGTGGGGCCGCCGTTGCGCATGACCTCGCGGGTGACGGTGGAGGTCGGACGGTCGAGCCGGCGGGCGATCTCCGCGTAGGCGAGGTCGTCGGCCAGCCCCAGCGCGATCTGCTGGCGCTCCTGCTGGGTGAGCCTGCCTCCCGGCATCGGGGGCCTCCTTCTGCGGTGCGTGACGTTACCGCGCCCAGCATAGCGTTCACTCTCAGTCCATTGCAACGGACATGCTCCCTGACGTTGCGTTAGCTTCAGCGCCATTGCAACGATTTATATGCCTTGAACTGCAGAGATGCCATTCGATTGCAACAAGCTTGTTGCACGATCCATGAACGCAACGTAGCGTTTCCAATGTCAGAAACGAAGCGGCGCCACACCGGCACCGCCCCGCGAACAGGGAGCCCGCCATGCAGAAGTTCCACACCGCCGCCCCGATCACCGTCGCCCTGGACATCCCGGCCGGCCTGGTCCGGTTCATCGCCGCCGACCGCACCGACACCGTGGTCGAACTGCTCCCCGCCGACCCGGCGAAGAGCCGCGACACCAAGGCCGTCGAACAGACCGAGGTCGCCTACACCGACGGCGTGCTGCGGATCACCACCGACTCCGCCGCACACCGCCTGCTCGGTTCGTCCGGCGCCCTGGAGGTCACCGTGCAGCTGCCCGCCGGCTCCGCGGTCGAGGCGAAGAGCGCGGACGCCCGGCTCCGGGGCGTCGGCCGGCTCGGCGACGTCGCCTTCGAGAGCGCCCGGGGCACCGTCAAGCTCGACGAGGCGTCCGCCGCCCGGCTCACCCTGCAGGACGGCGACATCGAGGTCGGCCGCCTCACCGGCCCCGCCGCGTTCAGCACCCAGCGCGGCGACCTGACCGTCACCGAGGCGGTGCGCGGCACGCTCGACCTGACCACCGCGTCCGGCTCGATCTCGGTCGGCGTGGCCCGCGGCGTCTCCGCCTCGCTGGACGCCGGCACCGGTTACGGCCGCATCCACAACGCGCTGCGCAACGCCGACGACGTCCCCGCCGTCACCATCCGCGCCACCACCTCGCACGGCGACATCTCCGCCCGCACCGCCTGACCCGCCGTCACCTCACCGGCGCAGCAAGCCCCGCACGTCACACCCACTTCCCAAGGAGCACCTCATGACCGGCTTGGCCATCGCGGCGGACGGGCTGCGCAAGTCCTACGGCGACAAGGACGTCCTGAAGGGCGTCGACCTGGCCGTCCCCGCGGGCACAGTCTTCGCCCTGCTCGGCCAGAACGGGGCCGGCAAGACCACCGCCGTCAAGATCCTCTCCACCCTGGTCCGCCCTGACGCCGGACAGATCCGCATCGCCGGGCACGACGTGGCCACCGCCCCCCAGCGGGTGCGGGCCGCGATCGGCGTCACCGGCCAGTTCTCCGCCGTGGACGGCCTGATCACCGGCCGGGAGAACATGCACCTGATGGCCGACCTGCACCACCTGTCCAAGGCCGAAGGCCGGGCCCGGGCCGTCGAGCTGCTGGCCCGCTTCGACCTCACCGACGCCGCCGACAAGCCCGCCGCCACCTACTCCGGCGGCATGAAGCGCCGCCTGGACATCGCCATGACCCTGGTCGGCGACCCGCAGGTCATCTTCCTCGACGAGCCCACCACCGGCCTCGACCCCCGCAGCCGGCACCAGATGTGGCAGACCATCCGCCGGCTCGTCACCGGCGGCACCACCGTCCTGCTCACCACCCAGTACCTGGAGGAAGCCGACCAGCTCGCCGACCGCATCGCCGTCCTGCACAACGGCACCATCGCCGCCCAGGGCACCCCCGAGGAACTCAAGCGCCTCGTCCCCGGCGGCCACGTCCGCCTGCGCTTCACCGACCCCGCCGCCTACCGCGCCGCCGCCCACGCCCTGCCGCACGCCGCCCACGACGACGACGCCCTCACCCTGCGCGCCCCCAGCGACGGCAGCCAGCGCGCCCTGCGCACCCTCCTGGACCACCTGGACGCCGCCGGACTCGAAGCCGACGAACTCACCCTCCACACCCCCGACCTCGACGACGTCTTCTTCGCCCTCACAGGCGCCCCCACCACCACCGTCCCCGCCCAGAACACCGCCGACACCGCCGACACCGCCGACACCGCAACGGAGAACGCCCGATGAGCACCCCCGCCCTGGCCTTCCGCGACTCCGCCACCATGCTGCGCCGCAACCTCCTGCACGCCCGCCGCTACCCCTCCCTCACCCTCAACCTGCTGCTCACCCCGGTGATGCTGCTCCTGCTGTTCGTCTACGTCTTCGGCAACGCGATGAGCGGCGGCGCCGGCCGCACCGCCTACCTCGCCTACCTCGTGCCCGGCATCCTGATGATGACCATCGGCTCGACCGTGATCGGCTCCGCCGTCTCCATGGCCACCGACATGAACGAGGGCATCGTCGCCCGCTTCCGCACCATGGCCATCCACCGCAGCTCGGTGCTGTTCGGCCGGGTCGTGGGCAGCGTCCTGCAGTGCGTCGCCTCGGTGGTGCTGGTCGGCGCCGTCGCCCTGGCCATCGGCTTCCGGCCCCACCACGCCACCGCGCTGGAGTGGCTGGCCGCCCTCGGCCTGCTCGCCCTGGTCTCCCTCGCCTTCACCTGGATCGCCGTCGCCCTCGGCCTGGGCAGCCCCAACGCCGAGGCCGCCAGCAACGCCGCCATGCCGCTGATCCTGCTCCCGATGATCTCCAGCGCCTTCGTCCCGCTGCACTCCATGCCCGGCTGGTTCCAGCCCGTCGCCCAGTACCAGCCCTTCACCCCCGCCATCGAAACCCTGCGCGGCCTGCTCCTGGGCACCCACATCGGCAACAACTGGTGGATCGCCCTCCTCTGGTGCGCGGCCCTCACCGTCCTCGGCCACCGCTGGTCCCGCGCCCAGTTCGACCGCGACCCGCAGTAGCCCGCGCCACCCGCCCCGCGCACCGCCCCGGCCCTTCCGACGGCACGTCGAACCACCCGCACGGCAACGGCAGTTGACCGCAGCGGGGAGGTGGTGACGAACCGTCGGAAGGGCCGTTCCGCGTACGCGTGCGCGCCCCGCACACCCGCTGCCGCCGCCGCGGACGTGCACGGGGACGGTTCGCGGCAGGTGCCGTGGAGGGTGGGGGCGGGGTGGCGCTGCGGCGCCGGGGGTCGACCGCCCGGACGCCGGGGTTCCGCGTGTCGCGGTGCTGCCGCGCGGCGCCGGCGGGCCGTCGCGGAGGGCCGGAACGGGCGGTGTGCGCCGTCGTTCCGGGGCGGCAGGAAGGCGTGCGTCCTGCCGGACTTCAGTCACGTGCAGGGGCGTCGGGCGTCATCGCCCGCCACCGCCGGCGTCCTGCTCCGGCCGATGGCCCGCCCCGGGGGCGGTGGTCCGCCCTCCTCGGTGTCCCGCGGTTCAGTGTCCGGCGGCCCCCTGCGTCCAGACCGGGTCGAGGACGAGTGCGGTGAGCGCCTCGCCGGTCATCGGCGGCGGCCCGGCATACAGGTCCTGGCCGTGGCCGGGCAGCGGGACGTTGCCGGACTCGGCCAGCACCTGGACGCCGTCGGGGCGGTACAGGTCGGCCTGCCACACCTGCGGGAGGTCCGGCGGCATCTTCGGCAGGTAGAGCATCACGGTGCTGCCGTCCGGCTGCTTGGTGACGGAGCAGTCCGGCCGCTTGTTGCACAGGTCGGACGTCAGGGGCTCGGCCGGGGCCGGCCCCTTCATGACGGTGATCTGCACGGTGCCGGTCTTGGTGCCGTTGGTGACGGTGTACCCCGCGCCGACCTCCTCCCGCACGGTGCGGCCCGCCACGGGGGCCCGGCTATGCTGCTCGGCCAGCTTCTGCAGCTCCTCGTCGCTGCTGCCCACGCCCCCGTTGCCGATCAGCGTCGGGCCGCCGTCCGGGTGGTACCCGGCCGGGAGCCGGGACTTGAGCAGCTCGGCGAGCTGCCCGGCGGTGACCTGCCCGGTGCGGGTGGCACCGGGCGACGCGGAAGCCGACGCGGACGTCGACGCGGACGCGGACGTCGACGCGGACGCCGTGCCCCCGCCGGCCGGGCCGGCCGCGGTGGTGGTGGGCGACGCCCCGCCCCCGAGGGCGGTCGCGCCGAGCACCGCGACGGCGGCGACGGCCGCGACGCTGCCCGTGACGGCGGCGAGCCGCAGGCCCCGGCGGCGGCGCCCCCGGTGCAGCAGTTCGGCCACCGGGGCCGGTCCGGCGGGTCCGTGACGGTCCGCCAGGTCCCGCAGGGCGCGGGACACCTCCTGGTCTTCGGTGTCGTTCATCGGATGACGCTCTCCTGGTTCTTCGACTGCTTCGACTGCTTCGACTGGTTGCCGGACAGCACGGTGCGCAACCGGGCCATCGCCCGGAAGTGCTGGCTCTTGACGGTGCCGACCGAGCAGCCGAGAGTCGCGGCGGTGTCTCTCTCCGAGAGGTCCTCGAAGTGCCGCAGCACGACCACCGCCCTTTGCCGGGGCGGCAGTTCGCGCAGGGCGCGGTACAGCTCGTCGGTCGTCTCCGGCGACGCCCCGCTTCCTGCGGGGGCGTCCGGCGGCTCGGCGGTGAGCAGTTCCCTCCGGCGGCGCCGCCACCAACTGATGTGGTTGTTGACCAGCATCCGCCGCAGGTAGGCGTGCGGATCCTCGGTCCTCATCCGCCCCCAGCGCACGTACAACTTGACCAGGCAGTCCTGGAGCAGTTCTTCGCCCCGGTGCCGGTCGCCGGTGATCAGCGTCGCGGTGCGCAGGTGCCGGGGCCAGGCGGTCCCGACGAAATCGGCGTAGGCGTCGTCCTCGGTTTTTCGGCTCACACCGACCAGACGCCGGGCCCCGTGGAAAGGTTGTCACCGCTTCCGGCGCCGGTTCCGCGCGGCCGGCGCTCGGCCGTGCGGAACCGAACGACCCCGGTCGTGGCTCTGTTGACCACAGGGGGCGGCGTTCCGGCCGTCCCGCCGACCGGGTCGGAGGCCGTGCCGTGCTGCTCCTGCTGTTCCTCGTGCTGGCGCCCGTGTTCCTCGGGACGCTCGTCGCGCTGCTGGTGCGCTCCGGCCGCGCGGCGTTCGACCGGCGGTGGGAGCGGCTGCTGGGGCTGCTGCTGTCCGGGGCGGCCCTGCTGGTGCTGGGCCTGGCGCTGCTGCACCTCGCGGGCGCGGTCTTCACGGCGGAGGAGGGCGGCACCGACTCCTCGCCGATGCGGCCGTGCCGGATCCCCGGGAAGCCCGCCGAGCACGTGATCGACTACCGGATCGACCTGGTGCCGGTGGTCGGCTTCTCCTGCGTCCTGACCGACGGCTCCTCGTACGGCACCGACGAGGTCCCGGCGCACCTGACCCCGCTGGCGGCCGGCCTCGGCCTGCTGGCCGCCGGCGCCCTGTACGCGGACCGGCGCCGGACCCGGGCGGTGAACGTCCCTAATTTCCAAGGTAGTTGACGGGCAGGCCGAACGGGGCGAAGTGCTCGGCGCCCAGGAAGGAGACCAGCCCGGCGATCCGGCCGTCCGCGGCCAGGTCGAGGACGGTGATCGACCAGGCGGTGTGCACCGCGTCGGCCGAGGCACCGAGGTAACAGGCCACGGCGGGCCGGGAGTTGGCCTCCACCGGGACGGTCCGCCAGCTGGGGCAGCGGGTCAGCGGGACGGCCCGGGCGAACGCCATGACGGCGTCCCGGCCCCGGTACCAGTGCGGCAGCGGCGGCATCGACCAGGTGACGTCCTCGGTGAGCAGCGCGACCAGGGCGTCGGCGTCGCCGCGCTCCAGCGCCCCGCGGTACGCGGCCACCGTCGCCCGGGCCCGCGCCTCGCCTGGCCCCGGCGCGGACGGGAAGCCGGACGGGGCGGCGGCGAGTCGGCGGCGGGCCCGGGCGAGCGCCGAGTTGACCGAGCCGGGGGTGGTGTCCAGCAGCCCGGCGATCTCGGCGGCGGAGAACCCGAGCACGTCGAACAGCAGCAGCGCGGCCCGCTGGTTGCCGGGCAGCTGCTGGAGCGCCGCGACGAACGCCAACTCGACGGCCTCGTACCGCTCGTAGCGTTCGGCCGGGTCGTCGCCGGCCCCGGTGGGGTACGGGCCGAGCCAGGCCACCTCGGTGGCGGGCGCGCTGTCCAGGACGACCCGTTCGCAGGCCGGTCCGAGGTCGACGGGCAGCGCACGCCGGCCGCGCCGCTCGGCGGCGTCCAGGCAGGTGCGGGTGGCCACGGTGTACAGCCAGCCGCGCAGCGAGCCGCGCCCCTCGAACCGGCCGATCCCGCGCCAGGCCCGCAGCAGCGCCTCCTGCAGGGCGTCGTCGGCGTCGTGCACCGAGCCGAGCATCCGGTAGCAGTGCGCGTGCAGCTCGCGCCGCAGCGGCGCGACCAGCCGGGTGAACGCCGCGTCGTCCCCGGCCCGGGCGAGCACCAGGTCCGCCGCGGCCCCGCCCGTTCCGCCCAGCCCGGCCGGCCCGCCCGGCCCGTCCAGCCCGCCCGGTTCCGGAGAAACCTCGCTCATGGGCGACGATTCTGCCGCGCCGCGCCGGTCTCCTCCTCGAACGGCTTTCCCGTTCCCGACCCCGAGGAGCCCACGATGACAAGCGTTCCGCACACCGTCGCCTGGTTCGACCTGTCCTCCCCCGACGCCCCGCGCGCCCGCGCCTTCTACGGCGGCCTGTTCGGCTGGCCGGTGCACGTCCTGGACGGGAGCGGGACGTACGCGCTGGTCGGCGACGACGGCGCCGGGCAGCCGACCGGCGGCATCGGCCAGGCCGGGCCGGACGCCCCGTACACCGGTTTCGCCGTCTACTTCCGGGTGGACGACCTGGACGCGGCCCTGGAGCGGGCGGTGGAGCTGGGCGGCGCCCGCCGCCTGGAGCCGCACCCGGTGCCGGGCGGCGACCGCCTGGCGGTGTTCACCGACCCGGACGGCAACGCGGTCGGCCTGCTCGGCAGGTGAATGCGCGGGAGCCCGGGCCGGCGAACCGGCCCGGGCCCCCGTCCGCCGGGGCGTCAGCTCGCGGCGAGCAGCTCCAGGGTGTCGATGACCCGGTTGGAGAAGCCCCACTCGTTGTCGTACCAGGCGACCACCTTGACGTGGCGGCCGTCGACCCGGGTCAGCTCCGAGTCGAAGATCGAGGAGGCCGGGTTGCCGGTGATGTCGGAGGAGACCAGCGGGTCCTCCGAGTACTCCAGCACGCCCGCCAGCTTGCCGGCCGCGGCCTCGCGGTAGGCGGCGAGCACCTCCTCGCGGGTGACGTCGCGGGCGACGGTGGTGTTCAGCTCGACGATCGAGCCGACCGGCACCGGCACCCGGATCGAGTCGCCGGACAGCTTGCCGTCCAGCTGCGGCAGCACCAGGCCGATCGCCTTGGCGGCGCCGGTGGTGGTCGGGACGATGTTGACGGCGGCGGCGCGGGCCCGGCGCGGGTCGCGGTGCGGGCCGTCCTGGAGGTTCTGCTCCTGGGTGTAGGCGTGCACGGTGGTCATGAACCCGTGCTCGATGCCCGCGAGTTCGTCGAGGACGGCGGCCAGCGGGGCGAGCGCGTTGGTGGTGCAGGAGGCGTTGGAGACGATCGTGTGCACGGCCGGGTCGTACGCGTCGGTGTTGACGCCGTAGGCCAGCGTCACGTCGGCGCCGTCCGAGGGGGCGGACACCAGGACCTTCTTCGCGCCCGCGTCGAGGTGGGCGCGGGCGGCGTCGGCGGAGGTGAACCGGCCGGTGGCCTCCAGCACGATGTCGACGCCGAGCTCGGCCCAGGGCAGGTCGGCCGGGTTGCGCTCGGCGAGGACCTTGATCCGGCGGCCGTCGACCACCAGGGTGTCGCCCTCGACGGTGACCGGGCGGCCGAGCCGGCCCGAGGTGGTGTCGTAGGCGAGCAGCCGGCCGAGCGCGGTGGGCTCGGTCAGGTCGTTGACGGCGACGACCTCCAGCTTGCTGTCGCGCTCCAGCAGGGCGCGCAGCACGTTGCGTCCGATGCGGCCGAATCCGTTGACGGCGATGCGGGTCATGGGTGGTGCCCTTCTCTGCGGCTCTCCTGCGGCGTTCCCGCCGGGTGGTGTTGCTTCCACTCTCGCTCGCCGGAAGGGCGGTCGGCAGTGGCGCCCGTGCCACTGTTCGCAAGGATCGTGCCAGCCGGTCACTGCCCCCTGGTGAAGGTCCGCCGGTACTCGCTGGGCGTGGTCCCGAGGATCTGCTGGAAGTGGGCGCGCAGGTTCGCGCCGGTGCCCAGGCCGGTCTCGGCGGCGATCCGCTCGACGCTGTGCTCCGAGCGTTCCAGCAGCTCACGGGCCAGGTCGACGCGGGCCCGCAGCACCCACTGCATCGGCGTGTAGCCGGTGTCCTCGACGAAGCGGCGGGAGAAGGTGCGCGGCGAGACGGCGGCGTGCCGGGCCAGCGCCCGGACGGTCAGCGGCCCGTCCAGCCGGTGCAGCGCCCACTCCCGGGTGGCCGCGAACCGCTCGCCGACCGGCTCGGGCACGCTGCGCGGCACGTACTGCGCCTGGCCGCCGCTGCGGTAGGGCGCGGCGACCAGCCGGCGCGCGGTGTGGTTGGAGGCGGCCACCCCGAGGTCGCCGCGCAGCACGTGCAGGCACAGGTCGATGCCGGAGGCGGCGCCCGCCGAGGTGAGCACGCTGCCCTCGTCGACGAACAGCACGTTCTCGTCCACCCGCACCTTCGGGTACTTGGCGGCCAGCGCCCGGGTGTAGTGCCAGTGCGTGGTGGCCCGGCGGCCGTCCAGCAGGCCGGTCGCGGCCAGCGCGAACGCCCCGGTGGAGATCGCCGCCAGCCGGGCCCCGCGGGCGTGCGCGGCGCGCAGCGCGTCGACCACGGCGGGCGGCGGGTCGTCCCGGTCGGGGTGCCGGTAGCCGGGCACGAACACCGACTCGGCCCACTCCAGCGCCTCCAGCCCGTGCGCCACGTGGTACGACAGGCCGTCCCCGCCCGCGACCAGCCCGGGCGCCGCCCCGCACACCCGCACCTCGTACGGCATGCTGCCCCGGGTGGAGAACACCTGCGCCGGGATCCCGACGTCGAGCGGCTTGGCGCCGTCCAGGACCAGCACGGCCACCCGGCGCAGACGAGGAGCTGACATCCCCTCAGGGTAGGCGCCGCCGCCACCCGCCCCGGCCGGTCAGTGGGCGACGCCGAGGATCCGCCCGACGGTGTCCGGGTCGGACACGCCGCGCAGCATGCAGTGCGCGACGTCCGCCCGCGACACCTTCGACCCGCCGCGCAGGTTCTGCCCGTACGCGACCCGGTAGTCACAGGTCAGCGGGCCGTCGGTGAGCCGGGGCGGCCGCACCACCGTCCAGTCCAGGCCGCTGGCCAGCACCACGTCCTCCATCCGGGCCAGGTCCGCGTAGTGCGCGCGCAGCACCCGCTTCACCGCCGGCGTCAGCACGTACCGCATCACCAGCCCCTCGCCCGGGTCGTGCCGCGGCGGGTTCGGCCGGTCCGGCGAGGCCACCGTCCCGACCGGCGCGGCACTCACCACCAGCAGCCGCCGCACCCCGGCCTCCCGCATCGCCCCCACCACCGCCCGCGTCCCGGCCTCCGCGACCCCGACCCCCGCCTTCCCGACCGCCCCCAGCCCGGACAGCACCGCTTCCGCCCCCGCCACCGCCTCCCGCAACTCCCCCGCCCCGGCCCGCGCCAGATC
>NZ_JOGH01000107.1:0-23366 GCF_000721345.1 Kitasatospora sp. NRRL B-11411
GGGTGGGGGGTGGGCTCCGGTGGGCGGGGCTGTCGGGAGGTGGTGGTGGATGAGCACGGCGGAGGTGCCGGGTCCGGAGGGGGCGTCGGCGGCGGTGGCGTCGGCGGCGGGGAGGGTGAAGGCGGTGGCGGCGCCCAGGATGACCTGGGTGACGCTGGCGCTGATGACGACCAGTTCGGTGGCCAGCCTGCGGTCGTCGCCGACGATGGCGGTGTACGGGCTGGCGTGCGTGTTCCTGTACGTGGTGCCGGCGATCGTGTTCCTGCTGCCGACGGCGCTGGTCTCGGCGGAGCTGGCGTCGGGCTGGGAGGGGGGTGTGTACAACTGGGTGGCCCAGGGGCTGTCGAAGCCGCTGGGGTTCCTGGCGGTGTGGTGCCAGTTCGCCATGACGATCTTCTACTACCCGAGCCTGCTGGCGTACGTGGCGAGCACGATCGCGTACGTGGTGGATCCGAGCCTGGCCAGCAACGGCCTGTACACGGCGATCGTGATCATGGTGCTGTACTGGACGGGCGTGTGGGTGTCCTCGCGCGGGACGAACGCGGTGGCGGGCCTGGCGTCCTGGGGGCTGATCATCGGGACGCTGGTCCCGGGCGCGCTGCTGGTGGTGCTGGGCTTCGTGTTCCTGGGGCAGGGCAACGACTCGGCGGCGCCGATGACGGCGGACCACCTGCTGCCGGCCTGGACGGGCCTGGCGAGCCTGGTGCTGATCGTCAACAACTTCCTGAGCTACTCGGGCATGGAGATGAACGCGGTGCACGTCTCCTCGCTGAAGAACCCGGGCAAGGAGTTCCCACGCTCGATGTTCCTGGCGGTCGGCATGGTGCTGCTGATCTTCATCCTGCCGGCGCTGGCGATCAGCTGGGTGGTGCCGGCCGACCAGCTGTCGCTGACGGCGGGCGTGATGCAGGCGTTCGACGCGTTCTTCCAGTACTTCCACATCGGCTGGCTGACGCCGCTGATCGCGGTGGGCCTGGTCGCGGCCTCGCTGGGCGGCATGCTGACCTGGCTGGCCGGCCCGTCGAAGGGCCTGCTGATGATCTCCCGGCAGGAGGGCTACCTGCCGCCGTCGCTGCAGAAGCTGAACAGCCACGGGGTGCAGCAGAACATCCTGGTCGCACAGGGCGTGGTGACCACGGCGATCGCGCTGATGTACGCGCTGATCCCGAACGTCTCCAGCGTGTACTGGATCTTCTCGGTGATCACCACGCAGGTGTACCTGATCGTCTACCTGCTGATGTTCGTGGCCGCGATGCGGCTGCGGAAGCTCCAGCCGGACCATCCGCGCGGCTACCGCGCCCCGGCGCTGGGGGTGCTGTGCGTGGTGGGCCTGCTGGCGTCGGCGGCGGCGATGGTGATCGGGTTCGTGCCGTCCTCGCAGTTCGGCAACGGCAGCGTCTGGGCGTACATCGGGATCGTCGGCGGCGGTCTGCTGCTGCTCGGCGTGGTCATCCCGTTCGGTTTCCTGAAGGCCAGCAAACCCGAGTGGCGCGACCCCGCGGCGGCCGCGGCCATCGAGGAGGAGACGGCGTGAGCGAGCGGACCAGCAGGAGCGGACGGACCACCGGGAGCTGCGCATGAGCACCCGGATGGCCTCCGAGCACAGGTGGATCTACGTCGGGGCGGTCGTGGTGCTGGTCGCCATGGTGGTGGTCGGCCTGCTGACGTTCACCCAGCAGCACGCCACCAACGAGTCGTACCGGAAGGCGGACGAGCTGATCTCCAAGCTCCAGGCGGACGGCTACCCGACGCCGGACCGGGGCCAGGTGGCCCGGACGCTGGGGACGGACGGCGGGCCGGTGTGCGCGGACCCGGCGAGCGCGCTGAGGACCGGGCTGCAGCGGGTGCAGATGTCGAACGGGGCCGCCGGGCCCGGGCAGCGGCCGGTCATCGTCGCCGCCCGGACGGTGCAGGCGGAGGCGCTGGTGCTCAGCGTCTACTGCCCGGACCAGCTGGACGACTACCAGGACAGGATCAAGGACATCAAGACCGATGACACGGTCAGGAGTTGACGGACAACGATGATCACCGCCGAGGAGCGCCCATGAGCACCGACACCGAACTCGCCGCCCGCGTCGCGGCGTTGATGCCGCAGGCCGAGCGGGACCTGGCCGAGCTGGTCGCCATCCCCTCGGTCGCCGACCCGCGGCAGCAGCCGCCGGAGAAGTGCCGGCAGGCCGCCGAGTGGGTGGCCGCCGCGTTCACCGGCGCGGGCCTGCGGGACGTCCGGCTGGCCGAGACCCCGGACGGCAGCCACGCCGTCCTCGGGCACCGCCCGCCGCCGCCCGGCGCGCCGACCGTGCTGCTGTACTGCCACTACGACGTGCAGCCGCCGCTGGACGACGCCGCCTGGACCACGCCCCCGTTCGAGCTGACCGAGCGGGACGGGCGCTGGTACGGGCGCGGCGCCGCGGACTGCAAGGGCAACATCGTCATGCACCTCACCGCGTTGCGGGCGCTCGGCGACGACCTGCCGGTGGGGATCAAGCTGGTCGCGGAGGGCTCGGAGGAGCAGGGCACCGGCGGCCTGGAGGCGTACGTCCCGCAGCACCCCGAGGACCTGCACGCGGACGTGCTGCTGGTCTGCGACACCGGCAACGCGGCGGTCGGGGTGCCGACCGCGACCACCTCGCTGCGCGGCCTGGCGAACGTCGTGGTGACGGTGCGGACGCTGGAGTCGGACATGCACTCCGGGATGTTCGGCGGCCCCGCCCCGGACGCGCTGGCCGCGCTGGTCCGGATCCTCGACTCGCTGCGCGACGCCGAGGGCGGGACCCGGATCGACGGGCTGGACAACGAGGGCACCTGGGAGGGCGTCGGGTACGACGAGCAGCAGTTCCGGGCGGACGCGGGCGTGCTGGAGGGCGTCGGCCTGACCGGGTCGGGGACGGTCGCGGACCGGCTGTGGGCGCGCCCGGCGGTGACGGTGCTGGGCATCGACTGCGCGCCGGTGGTCGGCTCGGCGGCGGCGATCCCCGGCACCGCCCGGGCCCGGGTCAGCCTGCGGGTGCCGCCCGGCATGGACCCGGGCACCGCGCAGGACGCGCTGACCGCGCACCTGGTGGCCGCGGCGCCGTGGGGCGCGCAGGTCACGGTGGAGCCGGAGTCGAAGGGCTCGCCGTTCCGGGCCGCCACCGACGGCCCGGCGTACGCGGCGCTGGACGCGGCCGCGCAGGAGGTCTACGGGAAGCCGCTGTCCTTCCTCGGGCAGGGCGGGTCGATCCCGCTGTGCAACGTGCTGGCGGCGCAGTACCCGGAGTCGGAGATCATCCTGATGGGCGTGGAGGAGCCGCGCTGCCTGATCCACGCGCCCAACGAGAGCGTGGACCCGTCCGAGATCGAGCACATGGCCACCGTGGAGGCGCTGTTCCTGCGCCACTACGCGGCCGCCCACCACCGCTGACGGCCGCTGACCGACACTGCCCGCCGCTGATTCGAGAGGGAGCCCATGCCCGCGCCGTTCACCACCGCCGACTTCCAGGCCCGGATGGCCCGCGCCGCGACCGCCGCCGCGGACGCCGGCCTGGCCGGACTGGTCGTCACCCCCGGCCCCGACCTGGCCTACCTGACGGGCTACCAGCCCACCGCGACGACCGAGCGGCTGACCGCCCTGGTGATCGCGGCGGGGGCCGAACCGGTGCTGCTGGTACCGAAGTTGGAGCGCCCGGACGCCGAGCAGGCGCCGGGCGCGGAGGCCGTCCGGATGGCCGACTGGACGGACGGCAGCGACCCGTACGCGGCGCTCGCGCCGAACCTGGACGGCGGCGGCCGGTACGGGATCTCCGACAACGCCTGGGCGATGCACCTGCTCGGGCTGCAGCAGGCGCTGCCGGGCAGCTCGTACGCGGCGCTGACGGCGGTGCTGCCGATGCTGCGGGCGGTGAAGGACCACGACGAGCTGGAGCGGCTGGCCGCGGCCGGGGCGGCGGCGGACCTGGCGTACGGGGAGATCCTGGGGATGCCCTTCGTCGGGCGGACCGAGAACCAGGTGGCCGCCGACCTGGCCGCGCTGCTGATCAAGCACGGGCACAGCCAGGTCGACTTCACCGTGGTCGGCTCGGGGCCGAACGGGGCGAACCCGCACCACGAGGCCGGGGACCGGCTGATCCGGCAGGGCGACACCGTGGTGCTGGACTTCGGCGGGCTGAAGGACGGCTACGGCTCCGACACCACCCGGACCGTGTTCGTCGGCACCGAGCCGCCGCAGGAGGTGCTGGCCGTGCACGACCTGGTGCGGCGCGCCCAGCAGGCCGCGTTCGACGCCGTCGCGCCCGGGGTGACCTGCCAGGACATCGACCGGGTGGCCCGCAAGGTGATCACCGACGGCGGGTACGGCGAGTACTTCATCCACCGGGTCGGCCACGGCATCGGGCTCACCACGCACGAGCCGCCGTACATGGTCGAGGGCGAGACCCAGCCGCTGGTGCCCGGGATGTGCTTCTCGATCGAGCCGGGGATCTACCTGCCGGGGAGGTTCGGCGTCCGGATCGAGGACATCGTGACCGTCACCGAGGACGGCGGGCTGCGGTTCAACGGGACGCCGCACGAGCTGGCGTTCGTGAACTAGGGGGCGGGGAAACGGGGAAGGGCCGCCCGGTGGCGGCCCTTCGTCATGCCGGCGGTGCCGGGAGGTGGAAGGCCCGGCGCAGGGCGGAGAGCAGGGCGGCCAGGGCCGAGGGTGGGGACGGGCGGTTGACCAGGGCGAGCAGGGCCGGGGTGGTCAGGTCGGCGACCGGGACTGGGGTGAGGGCCGGGAAGGCCGCGGCCATCGAGCGGCTGAGCACGGCCACGCCGAGGCCGCGGGCGGCCAGGTCGGCGATCGCGGCGGCGGCGCCGGCCTCCAGGGCGATGCGCGGGGTGAGGCCGCGGGCGGCGCAGTCGCGGTCCAGGACGGCGCGCAGGCCGGTGCCGCGGGGCATGCAGATCAGCGGGTGGGCGAGCAGGTCGGCGAGGGCGGGGGCGGGGACGTCCAGCAGCGGGTGGCCGGGCGGGACGGCGGCGACCAGTGGCTCGCCGACCACCACGTGCGCGTCCAGGCCCTCGGGGGCGGGGGCGGGGCGGCCGATCAGGGCGAGGTCGAGGGCGCCGGTGCGGACGGCCTCGGTGAGGTGATCGGAGTCGTCCTCCAGCAGGGCGAGTTCGACGCCCGGGTGGGCCCGGTGGAAGGCGGCCAGGCCGTCGAAGAGCGGGGTGAGGGTGCAGCCCGCGACCATGCCCAGCCGCAGGCTGCCGCGGACCAGGCCGGTGACCTCGCCGACCGCCTGCTCGACCGCGCGGGCGGCGGCCAGGGCCTGCCGGGCGTGCTCCAGGGCGGCCTTCCCGGCGACGGTGAGGGTCACGGCGCGGGCCGAGCGGTCGAACAGCTCGGCGCCCAACTCCCGTTCCAGCTGCCGGACCTGGGCGCTCACCCCGGACTGGCTGATGTGCACCCGCTCGGCGGCCCGGGTGAAGTTGCGCTCCTCGGCGACCGCGACGAAGTACTCCAGCTGCCTCAGTTCCATGAGTACTGATTCTAGTAGGGAGCACAACCAGCTGTTGGACTTCTGGCCGGGGCGGGAGGAGGGTGGAGGACACAGGGCAGGACGACGAGCGAAGGAGCCGATGATGGGCGAGTACGAGAAGGCGATGCGGCCCGAGGACCTGACCCGGCTGTTCGTGGAGCGCTCCAACGCGGGCGACGCCGCCGGGGTCGCCGCGCTGTACGAGGAGCACGCCGTGATGGCCTACCCGCCGGGGCAGTTCACCGTCGGCCGGGCCGCGATCCAGCAGCTGTGGGAGCAAGTACTGGCCCACCGGCCGCAGTTCACGCCCGAACCGCCGCTGCCCACGCTGGCCGCGGACGGCATCGCGCTGACCGCCACCCCGCCGAAGGACGGCGCCGGGGCCCGCGCCCAGGTGGTGCGGCAGCAGCCCGACGGCAGCTGGCTGCGGCTGCTGGACCAGCCGGAGTTCCAGCGCCCGGGCGGGGCGGGCTGACCCCGTCCGGACACCGCGCCGCGGCCGTGCGGAATCGTGACACTTCTCCGGGCCCGGGGCCGAAACCCGGCCGCCCCTTCGTGCGTGTACCTCTTCCGGAAAGATCGAACGGAGGGGGCCGTCGTGCGACGGATTTCGATGGTGGGCGGGGTACTGGGCGGGGTGCTGCTGCTGGCCGCGTGCGGGGGCGGCGGCACCGGGGGCGGCGCGGGCGCCGGCGGGCCGGCCCGGGGCGGGGAGAGCAGCCCGGCGGCGCCCAAGGCGTCCGCGGCCGTGCTGTCGATCGAGCCCGGGGACGGCGCGCAGGACGTGGCCCCGGGCGCGGTCAAGGTCTCGGTGGCGACCGGCAAGCTGACCGAGGTGACCGTCACCGACCAGGACGGCAGGCCGGTCGAGGGCGCCATCGCCGCCGACAGCCTCAGCTGGGTCCCGGCCACGGGCGGCCTCGCGGTCGGCGCGACCTACCGGGTGAACGCCAAGGCCGCCGACGCCGACGGCGTGGCCACCACCGCCACCAGCACCTTCACCACCCTCGTCCCCAAGCGGACCGCCAAGGTCGAGGACAACGTGGTGACCGGCGACAGCTTCGGCGTCGGCATGATCATCTCGGTGAACTTCGGCGTGAAGGTCAAGAACAAGGAGGCGGCCGAGCGGGCCGTCGTCGTCGAAGCCTCGGACGGCACCCAGGTCAAGGGGCACTGGTTCGAGAACGACACCCGGCTCGACCTGCGCCCCGCCGAGTACTGGAAGCCCGGCACCACCGTGCAGGTCCACCTGCGCACCAAGAGCGTGGAACTGGCGCCCGGCGTGTACGGCGCGACCCAGCGCGACGAGCACTTCACCATCGCCCGCTCCCGGATCAGCGAGGTCGACGCCCGCACCCACCAGATGGTGGTCAAGGAGGACGGCAAGCCCGACCAGACCATCCCGATCGTCGCGGGCACCAACGACAACCCCTCCTGGAACGGCACCATGACCATCTCGGCCAAGAGCCGGATGGAGAAGATGACCTCCGAGGGCCAGACCAACCTCAAGGGCCCCGGCTACGAGGCGATGGAACCGCACGCGATGCGCCTGACCTCCTCCGGCACCTACCTGCACGGCAACCCGCAGGCCGCCGGGTCGGTCGGGCGGGCGAACATCAGCCACGGCTGCATCGGCATGGTCGACACCCCGCAGGGCGACGAGGACTCGACCGCCGGGAAGGTCTACGCCGCCTCGAAGATCGGCGACGTGGTGATCGTCCGGAACTCGGTCAAGCAGGAGCCGCTCGCCCCCTCCAACGGCCTCAGCGGCTGGACCGTGCCCTGGTCGCAGTGGTGACCGCGGGCCGGACGCGATGATGGCCACGCTCCGGTCGCGGCGGTGAGCGCGGCTCGGACGCGGCGGTGAGCGCGGTCCGCGGCGGCGGGCCTCAGCGGGTGCGGCGGCGGTAGTCGGCCGGGGTGGTGGCCAGGGTGCGGGCGAAGGCCCGGCGCATCGCCTCGGCCGAGCCGTAGCCGCAGGCCCGGGCGATCTGCTCGACGCCGTCCCGGGTGTCCTCCAGTCGGCGGCGGGCCGCCTCCAGCCGGGCCCCGGCCACGTAGCGGCCCGGGGTGACGCCGACGTCCGCGGTGAAGACCCGGGCGAACTGGCGCGGCGACAGCGCGGCGCGGCGGGCCAGCGACTCCACCGACAGGTCGTCCTCGGGGTGCTCGGTGATCCAGCGCTGCACCTCGCGCACCGGGTCCCGCTCGGCGAGCTGCGCCGACAGCTGCGCGGAGAACTGGGCCTGGCCGCCCGGACGGCGCAGGAACACCACCAGCTCGCGGGCGATCGCCAGCGCGGCGTCCCGGCCGAGGTCCTCCTCGACCAGGTGCAGTGCCAGGTCGATGCCGGCGGTGACGCCCGCCGAGGACAGGAACCGCCCGTCCCGGACGTAGATCGGCTCCGGGTCGACGGTCAGCTCGGGGTACTGGGCGGCCAGTGTCGCGCAGTGCCGCCAGTGCGTGGTGACCCGGCGGCCCGCCAGCAGGCCGGCCGCGGCCAGCAGGAAGGTGCCGGTGCAGACCGAGACGACCCGCCGCGCCTCGGCCGCGAGGGCGGCGATCCGGACCAGCAGCCCGGGATCGACCACTCCCCGGGTACCGGCACCGCCCGGCACCAGCAGGGTGTGCGCGGGGGCGGCCAGGTCGAGATCGGTGTCGGGCAGCAGGGTGAGACCGCTGCTGGTGCGCACCGGGCGGCCGCCCGGCGAGGCGGTGGTGACGGCGTAGCCGCCCGCGTGGAACACCTCCAGCGGGCCGCTGACGTCGAGGCTCTGCACCCCGTCGAACAGGACCATCAGCACACTGCGGGTCGGCATGCCCCCAGCCTGGCGGGCGGGGGTGGTGGCAGCAAGGACACGGACCCCACTTTTTCTGCCATCAGGTGGGGCGGTGGGGAAGGGCCGGGGTGGGGTGAGGAGGCCCTGCGGGCAAGGGAGTCAGGGGATCCGGGGCGGGGGCCGTCGGGCAGTGGGGGGTTGGCCGGGCCGGCAAGGGGGTCAGGCGAGGTGTTTGTAGTAGTAGGTGGTGTCGGCGAGGGTGCCGTCCGGGGTGGCGGCGTGGGCGGGGACGGTGCCGAAGGGGGTCCAGTGGGCGGTGCGGTAGAGGTGTTCGGCGGGGCTGCCGGTCTGGGTGTCGAGCAGGAGGAGGGTGGCGCCGGCGGTGCGGGCGGCCTGTTCGGCGTGGGTCAGCAGGTGGCGGCCGAGGCCCGCGCCGCGGGCGGTGCGGTGGACCAGGAGTTTGGCGATCTCGGCGCGGTGGCGGCCGTTCGGCTTCTGTTCGCGGAGCAGGGAGACGGTGCCCAGGGCTCGGCCGGCGGGGTCCTCGGCGGTCCAGAGCAGGCGGGTGCCGTCGGCGACGGAGGGACGGAGGGTGTCCCACCAGGCGGCGGCCTCGGCGTGGATGGTGCCGGCCAGGAAGCCGACCGAGGCGCCGTCGGCGACCGCGTCCAGCAGCAGGTCGGCGAGGGTGTCGCGGCGGGCGTCCAGGCCCTCGGGGGTGAGCAGCAGCGGGGGCGGGGTCATGGCAGCACCAGGGCGATCAGGTAGCGGGCGGGGTGGGGGCCGGGGCAGTGGAAGCCGGAGGTGCCGTGCAGGCGGTAGCGGAGGCAGTCGCCCGCGGCGAGGTGGTGCACGGTGCCGTCGAGTTCCAGGTGCAGTTCGCCGTCCAGCACCCACAGGTGCTGTTCCAGGCCGGGGACGGGCGGGGCGTCGTAGCGGATGGCCGCGCCGGGCGGGAGGGTGCCCTCGACCAGTTCGGCGCGCAGCCCGGGGTGCGGGGGCGAGACGGAGCGGCGGGCGAAGCCGGTGGCCGGGTCGTGCCAGCGCGGCTGGTCGGCGGCGCGCAGCAGGCCGGGCGGTTCGGCCTCGACCTCGGCCAGCAGCCGGGAGACGGTGCGGCCGTGGGCGGAGCAGAGCCGGCCGAGCTGAGCGGCCGTCGGGCTGAGTTCGGCGCGTTCCAGCCGGGACAGCGTGGAGCGGCTGATGCCGCTGCGGCGGGCGAGTTCGTCCAGTGACCAGCCGCGGTCGGCGCGCAGGGCGGCGAGGCGGGCGGCCAGGCGGTGGTCCTCCTCGCCCGGGAGGTCGTCGTTTCTCACATCAGGGACAGTATCCCGAAATGGAGAGATCGGGGAACGGGGTCGGCGGCGGGGAGCCGGCGACCCGCGCTCATCGGGGATGTCAGGAATGGTTACCGTGGTGGGGTGTACCGGTTCCTGCTCAGCCCGCGGTGGCTCGTCGGCACGGTCGTCGCGGTGGCGGCGATCGTGGTCTGCCTGATGCTGGGCACCTGGCAGCTGGACCGCTTCGAGTCCCGGGTCTCGACCCACCAGGAGAACGGGCGGGCCGCGGCCGCGTCCGCGCAGGCCGACGTGCAGCCGCTGGCGGCGGTGCTGCCGGGCGGCGCGGCGAAGGTCGGCACCGACACCGTCGGCCGGACGGTGCGCGTCACTGGTGCGTACGACGGCGCGCACCAACTGCTGGTGCCGAGCCGGACGGTGGACGGCAAGCAGGGCTACTACGTGCTGACGCCGCTGCTCACCGACGGCGGCCGGGCGGTGGCCGTGGTGCGCGGCTGGGCGGCGGGCGCGCCCGGGGCGGCGCCGGACGTGCCGGCCGGGCAGGTCAGCGTGACCGGCCGGCTGCAGGCCCCGGAGAACAGCGGCAGCGGCGGTGCGGTGGCAGGCGGACTGCCCGCCGGGCAGCTGGGCACGATCAGTCCGGCGACGCTGGTGAACGTGCTGCCGTACCCCGTGTACGACGGCTGGGTCGCGGCCGACGACGTCCCGTCCGGACTGACGGCGGTGCCCACGGTGCAGCCGGAGGGCGGGGACGGGCTGAGCCTGCGGGCGTTCCAGAACCTGGGCTACACCCTGGAGTGGTTCGTCTTCGCCGGGTTCGTGGTGTTCATGTGGTTCCGGCTGGTGCGCCGCGAGGCGGAGGCCGCCCAGGACCGGGCCCTCGGGCTGGACCCGGTCCTGGACTGACCCGCTGCCGGTTGCCCGCTCAGCCGGACTTCGACGGCGACGGGGTCGGCGTCCGCAGCGGGGAGGGCGACTTCGACGGCAGGGCGCCCGGCGCGGAAACGCTCGGGCTGCCGCACGGCACCGGCGGGGCCGCGGCGCTCGCCCCGGTGCCGGTCGGCGCCGGTGCCGGCGTGCCGGTGGCCGGGCTCGACGCGGGCAGCGCGCCGGGGGTGGCGCAGCCCTCGTGGAAGTCGCCGCCCACGACGCCGGGCGCGGGCGACGGGTTGCCGCAGTCGTCGACGTAGTCGTCGGTGCGGGTGGAGCCCGCGGTGCGGTGGTGGTAGTGGTGCACCACCGTGGTGCCGCCTCCGCCGTAGTGCGTGATGCCGGAGCCGCTGGAGCCCGAGCCCTTGCTGCCGGAGCCGCTGGAGCCGGAGCCCTTGCTGCCGGAGCTCTTGGAGCCCTTCGAACCCCGGCTGCCGGAGCCGCCCTTCGAGCTGCGGCCGCCGCCGCTGCTGCCGCTGCCGCTCTTGGCCAGCACGACGCTGCTGCCGCCGCTCTTGGCCAGCACGACGTTGCCGCTGCCGTTCCCGGCCGACACCGCGCCCGCGAGGGTGAGGCCGGTGTCGGCGGCGACGGCACCGGCGGCCCGGACGCAGCCGTGGTCCCCGCTGCCCGAGGAGCAGCCGGCCGCGGTCAGCAGCACGGCGCCGGCCGCGACGACGGCCAGCGCGGCGCGTCCACCCATCAGTCGTCCCCCTTGTCGGCGTCGATCGGCCCGCAGGTCACCGGACGGTGCCGGGCGCCAGGTGGCGCCGGACGAAGTCGATCTCCAGCCTGAGCTGCTTGATCCGCTCGTCGACGACCAGCGAACCGTGCCCGGCATCGTAGCGGTACACCTCGTGGACCTTGCCGAGCTCCTCCAGCCTGCGGACGTAGTTGTCGATCTGCCGGATCGGGCAGCGCGGGTCGTTGACGCCGGCGCTGATGTACACCGGGGCCTTGACCCGCTCGACGTGGGTGAGCGGGGAGGAGGCGTGCCAGCGTTCCGGGACCTCCTCGGGCGTGCCGCCGAACAGCGTCCGGTCCAGCGACTTGAGCGCCTCCATCTCGTCGGCGTACGCGGTGAGGTAGTCGGCGACCGGGACGGCGGCCAGGCCGAGCGTCCAGTGGTCGGGCTGGGTGCCGAGGCCGAGCAGGGTGAGGTAGCCGCCCCAGGAGCCGCCGGAGAGCACCAGCCGGTCCGGGTCGGCCAGGCCGGAGGCCACCGCCCAGTCGCGGACGGCGCCGATGTCCTCCAGCTCGATCAGGCCGACGCGCTCGGTGAGGGCGTCGGTCCAGGCCTGCCCGTAGCCGGTGGAGCCGCGGTAGTTGACCCGGACGACGGCGAAGCCGTGGTCGAGCCAGGCGGCGGGCCCGGCCGCGAAGGAGTCGCTGTCGTGGTGGGTCGGGCCGCCGTGCACCTCGAACACCGTGGGGTGCGGGCCGTCGCCCGCCGGGCGCTGCACCAGGGCGTGCACCCGGCCTCCGGGGCCGTCCACCCAGACGTCCTCGACCGGCGCCGAGCCGGGCGGGACGGCGCCGGGGGCGCGCAGCACCACCGCGCCGGAGGTGGAGCGCACCGCGGACGGCTCGGCGGCCGAGGACCACAGGAACTCCACCGTGCCGTCGGGGCGGGCGGTGGCCCCGGCGACGGTGCCGCGCGGAGTGTCCAGCCGGGTCAGCTCGGCGGTGTCCAGGTCGTAGGAGAACAACTCGGAGCGGGCCTCGTACTCGTGCTCGATCAGCAGCGAGCGGGCGTCCGGCCGCCACTGCGCGGACAGGTCGCCGGGGAACGGGCGGCCCTGCTCGTCGCGGAGCTTCAGCTCGGTCTCGGTGTCGGCCGCGACGTCCCACAGCATCGGCTCCCAGCGGCCGCTGCGCTGGTGGGCGACCAGCAGCCGGGTGTCGCCGGGGGCGGGCGCGAAGCCCAGGCAGGCGACGCCGCGCGGCTCGGTGCGGCCGGTGACCTCGTCGAGTTCGGCGACGGTGGCGCCGTCGGCCAGGCGCAGCACCCGGATCGCCGAGTGCATCGCGTCGCCGTGCTCGGTGTGGTCGACGGCCAGCAGGGTGCTGTCGTGCGAGAGGTCGCCGACGCCGCCGTACTCGGCGTGCCGGTAGACCACCTCGGGCCCGTCGGCGCCGGGGCGGCGCAGGTACAGGGTGGTGCCCTCGTCGTCGGTGGAGGTGCCGACCACCACGGTGCCGTCGCGGCCGAGCGCCAGGCCCGCCGAGTAGGCGGCGGGCACGCCCGGGACGGCCTCCTGGTCGGGGCCGCCGGCGAAGGGCTGGCGGCGCCAGACGCCGAACTCGTCGCCGTCGGTGTCGTCGAACCACCAGATCCACTGGCCGTCGGGGGCGAGTTCGGCGTCGGTGGTGCCGTTGGGGCGGTCGGTGACCCGGCGGTGCTCGTCGGTGGAGCGGTCCCACGCGTACACCTCGTAGGTGCCGGTCGCGTTGGACACGTACAGCGCCCGGTCGGGTGCCTCGTCCGCCCAGTCGGGCAGGGAGACCCGCGCCGCCCGGAACCGCTGCTCCCACGCCGGAACGACGTTCGTCTGCTCGTTCATGCACTCATCCAACCCGATGCCGGGGGGTGATCGGAACGGGTCGGCGGAGCGGACGGGATCGGTTCGGACACGGAGCTGGTGCGGTGCGGTTCCTGACGGACTATCAACGGTACCGTGACAAACACGGACATATCGACCGGAGGAGTCTCGCCGTGACCGTCCCCGCGCCCCCGTTCGACCGGCTCGACGCCCACGACCTCGCCCGGGAGCTGGGCCTGGTCGAGGAGATCGAGCAGTACCTGGCCGGACTGCCCGCCCCCGGGCCCGTCCTCCCGCCCGCACCGCCGGCCGCCCCGCACGGCAGCGTCCGGCAGCCCTGGAACCACGGCCACCCGCTGCCCGGCCGCTCGCTGCTGGACCGGCTGGCCCGCCGCCCGGCCCGCCCGGCCGAGGTCACCGTCGCCGGGCACCTGCGGCTGACCTCCCGCTACCTCGCCGAGGCGGGCTGGACGCAGGGCGCGCTGTGGGACGCCCGGGGCCGGGTCTGCCTGCTGGGCGCGCAGACCGCCGTCCTGGCGCACGGCTACGGCACCGCGCACACGGTGCGCCGGGCCCGCGCCCAGGTGATGGAGGTGCTGCACGCCACCGGCCGCCCGGTGCCCTCCCCCGACGTGTGGAACGACCGCCCGGGCCGCCGCCAGGCCGAGGTGCACGCGCTGCTGGAACGGGCCGGGGCCCGCGCGCTCTCCCTCGGGATCTGAGCCCGGACCCGCCGCTCCCCGGCTCAGCGCGCCGCGGCGGCGGTGAGCCCCGCCAGCCGCCCGGCGGTCACCGAACCCGGCTCGACGGTGTAGACGACCAGCAGCAGCCCCGGCTCGCCGGGCGGGGCCAGCGTCTCGTACCCGAAGTCCAGCTCCCCGGCCCGCGGGTGCAGCAGCAGCTTGCGCCCGGACGCCTTCTCCCGGACGCCGTGCCGGGCCCACAGCTCGGCGAACAGCGGGCTCCCGGCGGCCAGTTCGGCCAGCAGCGCGGCCAGCTCGGGGTCGTCGGGGTGCCGGGCCGCGTCCAGCCGCAGGTGGGCGACGGTCTCGGCGGCGACCCGCTCGAACTCCGGGTACAGCCGGCCGCCGGCCTCGGTGAGGAAGGCGTGCCGGGCCATGTTGCGCTCGCCCGGCGGCAGCGCGGAGAACCCGATCACCGCGTCCGCCGGGGCGTTCCAGGCCAGTACGTCCATGCAGCGGCCGAGCACGAACGCCGGGGTCGCCAGCGCGTCCAGCACCAGCCGCAGCCCCGGCCGGAGCTGCCGGGGCGTGCGCCGGTGGGTGCCGCGCGGCGGGCGGGCCAGGGTGTGCAGGTGGCCGCGCTCGGTGGCGTCCAGCCGCAGCACCCGGGCCACCGCGTCCAGCACCTCCGCGGAGACGCCGTCGCCCCGGCCCTGTTCGAGCCGCACGTAGTAGTCGACGCTCACCCCGGCCAGCTGCGCCACCTCCTCGCGGCGCAGCCCCGGCACCCGGCGTCGGCGCCCCAGCTCCGGCAGGCCCACGTCGGACGGCTGGATCCGGGCCCGGCGCTGCCGCAGGAACTCCCCCAGTTCGCTCATGCCCAGACGATACGTCGGCCGCCGCGAAGGTGGTTCTCGCGGACCCAGGAAAACCACGGCCCTGGGTGGCGCCGCCGCCCGCGGCCAGACTCGTCCCGTCAGCAGGACGCAGGAACGGACGAGGAGAGCGATTCCCATGGGCTACCCCGCACTGAACGGTC
The DNA here is from genome assembly GCF_000721345.1 of Kitasatospora sp. NRRL B-11411. Taxonomy (NCBI): domain Bacteria; kingdom Bacillati; phylum Actinomycetota; class Actinomycetes; order Kitasatosporales; family Streptomycetaceae; genus Kitasatospora; species Kitasatospora sp. NRRL B-11411. The sequence continues at coordinate 14,775 of NZ_JOGH01000107.1, forward strand.
GGACCGCGGTCGTCACCGGAGCCGCCAGCGGCATGGGCGAGGCGGTCGCCCGGCAGCTGGTCGCGGACGGCGCCCGGGTCGCGCTGCTGGCCCGCCGGGCCGACCGGCTCGCCGCGCTGGCCGCCGAACTCGGCCCGAACGCGCTCGCGGTGGCCGCCGACGTCACCGACCAGGCCTCGGTGGACGCGGCGGCCGAGCTGGTCCACGAGACCTTCGGCCGGGTCGACCTGCTGGTCAACGCGGCCGGCGTGATGCTGCCCAACCCGGTCGACGACGGCCGGATCGACGAGTGGTCCCGCATGATCGACACCAACCTGACCGGCGCGCTGCGGATCATCCGCGCCTTCGGCCCCGACCTGGTCGCCGCCGCGGCGGCCGGCGGCACCGCCGACCTGGTCGACGTCTCCTCGATCGGCGCGCACGTGGTCTTCCCCAACTACGCGGTGTACGGCGCCACCAAGGCCGCGCTGACCCAGCTGTCGGCCGCGCTGCGCAGCGAGTACGGCCCGCGCGACGTGCGGGTCACCAACATCGAACCCGGCCTGACCGACACCGAGTTGGGCAGCCACATCGACAACCCGGCGCTCGGCCCGGACGGGCAGCTCGGCGCGATGTTCGACGCGATCGGCCCGCTGGCCGCCGCGGACGTCGCCGACCTGGTCGCCTACGCGACCAGCCGCCCCCGGCACGTGAACCTGCGCCAGCTGGTGGTGCTGCCGACCCGGCAGGCCTGAGCGCCGTCTACGGGGTGGCGCTCGGGGAGGCGCCCTGGGCCGGGGCGGGCGCGGGCTCCGGGCCGGTCCAGTAGACCGTGCCGCCGCAGCCGACCGGCAGGGTGGTGCCGACCGGCGGGTCCGCGGAGGCGGCCGGGTCGGGGGTGTAGCCGAGCGTGAAGGCGGCGGCCGGCGGGGGGGTGGCGGTCGCGCCGCCGGTCGGGGCGGCGGTCGGGGACGGGTCGGTCCCGACCGCGGCCCGGGTCGGTCCGGGGGTCGGACCGGCGGCGGCCACGGGGTCGGCGCCGGTGCCGGCGGGCGCCGCGGCGCCGCTGGCCGCCGGGGTGGCCGGCGGCGGCCCGGCCGGGCCGGTGGGTGTGCCGGAGGCGGTGGCGCAGCCCGCCGGCACCCAGGCGAAGCGCACCAGGTACGAGCCGCCCGCGTCGAGCAGGACGGCGGCGGGCAGCGCCGCCGGGTCGGACAGCGAGCCAGCCGGGTCGCCGGCGGTGTGCGCGAGCAGGCGGACGCCGGCCGCCCCGCCACCCAGTGCGAGCGCCCCGGGGCCGGGGACCCGGCAGGGGCGGGGGCCGGTGTTGGTCAGCCGGAACCAGCCGTACACCTTGCCGTCGGCCGGGTCGGCGGCGGCCTGCTGGACGTCGGCCCGGCCGAGGTCGGTGCGGGCGCAGGGCGGGACGGCGGCGGACGGGGCGGCGGGGTCCGGGTCGGCGGACGGGTTGGGGAGCGTCTCGGGGCCGGTGCCGGTCGGTCCGGCGGTGGGCAGGGCGGCGGCGGTGTGCGGGTGGCCGGGGTGGGGGCCGGGCGTCTTGGCGGGGCTGCTGCCGGGGCCGGGCGCGGCCTGTCCGCCGGTGGAGTCGCCGGAGAGGCTGAACGGCTGGGTGACGTCCACCACGGGCAGCGCGGCGATGGCGGCGGCCAGCACCACGGCCCCGCCCAGGGCCCGCCGGCGCACGGCGCGGCGGCGCGGCACGGCGGCGCGCAGCCGGGGCAGCGCGCCGGGTCCGGGTTCGACGGTGGCGACGGCGCGGTGCAGCCGTTCGCGGAGCCGGTCCTCGGTGAGCGCGTCGTCCGGGCGGGGGGGCCTGCCCTCAGTCATCGGCGTGCTCCATCCGCACCCGCAGGGCGGCGAGCCCGCGCGACCCGTACGCCTTCACCGAGCCGATGGAAATGCCGAGCACCTCCGCGACCTGAGCCTCCGTCAGGTCCGCGTAGTAGCGCAGCACCAGTACCTCCCGCTGACGGCGTTGCAACCCCCGTAGCGCGGCCTTGAGTTCGTCGCGCTCCAGCGCATCGTAAGCCCCCTCTTCTGCACTGGCCATGTCAGGCATGGGCTTGGGCAGCAGTCGGAGGCCGAGCAGGCGGCGGCGCAGGGTCGACCGGGACAGGTTGACCACGGTCTGCCGCAGGTAGGCGAGCGTCTTCTCGGGGTCGCGGACCCGGCGCCGGGCGGCGTGCACCCGGATGAACGCCTCCTGCACGACGTCCTCGCAGGAGGAGAGGTCGTCGAGCAGCAGCGCGGCCAGCCGCAACAGGGATCGGTAGTGGGCCCGGTAGGTGTCGGTGAGCTGGTCGACGCTGGCCCCGGTCGCGTCCGCTGCCGCCGCAGCAAAGCCCATCCGACTACCGCCCCGCCGGGCCGCCCCGGGCAGGGCGACCGCCACCGCCGCCCCGGTCACGTTCATCACGATGGTTGGACACACGATCCCCTGTCCTGGTTGCCCCGGCCCGGGGGCATTCTTGCGAGAAGGGGAATCCCCCTCCCGAGCGCACTGGCTCCGAAGGGGGATTCTGGCAGACCCGGCGGACGGGCCGGGTCCGCTTCACCCGTCCCGCACACAACCGTTGCGGTGTGGGTATCCGGCGGACCCGGACGGGCCGCGCCGCCTCAGCGGCCGGTGCCGCCGTAGACGACCGCCTCGTCGCTGTCGCTGTCCAGGCCGAACGCGGTGTGCACGGCCCGGACCGCCTCCGGCACGTCCTCGGCGCGGGTGACCACCGAGATCCGGATCTCCGAGGTGGAGATCAGCTCGATGTTCACGCCCGCCTCGGAGAGCGCCTCGAAGAACGTCGCGGTGACGCCCGGGTTGGAGCGCATGCCGGCGCCGACCAGCGAGATCTTGCCGATCGCGTCGTCGAAGCGCAGCGACTCGTAGCCGATGCCCTCCTTGACCCGGTTCAGCGCGTCGATCGCCTTCTGGCCCTCGTTGGTGGGCAGCGTGAAGGAGATGTCGGTCAGGCCGGTGGCCGCGGCCGACACGTTCTGCACGACCATGTCGATGTTGACCTCGGCATCCGCGATCGCGCGGAAGATCCGGGCCGCCTCGCCCGGCTTGTCGGGCACGCCGACGACGGTGACCTTGGCCTCCGACGTGTCGTGGGCGACTCCGGAGATGATGGCCTGCTCCATCTCGCCCCCTTCGGGCTTCTGGTTCGGGTTGGTGCCGCTGACGATCGTCCCCGGCAGACCGGAGAACGACGATCGTACGTGAATCGGGATGTTGTAGCGCCGCGCGTACTCCACGCAGCGGTCGAGCAGCACCTTCGAGCCGGACGAGGCCAGCTCCAGCATGTCCTCGAAGGCGATCCAGTCGATCTTGCGGGCCTTCTTGACCACCCGCGGGTCGGCGGTGAACACGCCGTCCACGTCGGTGTAGATCTCGCAGACCTCGGCGCCCAGCGCGGCCGCCAGGGCCACCGCGGTGGTGTCCGAGCCGCCGCGGCCCAGCGTGGTGATGTCCTTCGAGACCTGCGACACGCCCTGGAAGCCCGCCACGATCGCGATGTTGCCCTCGTCCAGGGCGGCCCGGATGCGGCCCGGCGTGACATCGATGATGCGCGCCTTGTTGTGGGTCGAGTCGGTGATCACGCCGGCCTGGCTGCCGGTGAACGACTGGGCGTCGAAGCCCAGCGTCCGGATCGCCATCGCCAGCAGCGCCATCGAGATGCGCTCTCCGGCGGTCAGCAGCATGTCGAACTCGCGGCCGGACGGAATAGGGGTCACCTGTTCCGCCAGCTCGATGAGCTCGTCCGTGGTGTCACCCATCGCGGAGACCACGACGACGACCTCGTGGCCGGCCTTCCTGGTGTCCACGATGCGGCGGGCGACGCGCTTGATGCCTTCGGCATCCGCGACGGATGAGCCGCCGTACTTCTGCACGACAAGGCCCACGGGGGCTCCTCGACTCGGGGTGGTAGGTCGCGGCCAGTCTAACGAGCAGGGGTTCTCCGGCCGACGCTTTCCACATGGTGAGATGCGAATATCGCACTCTGGTCACCGCCGACCGGCAGGTCTGCGGGCCCCGGCCGCCCGCTCCGAAGAATCGCCGCCCGGGCCCCGCCCGCCACCCGGAATCTTCGCCTCCGCGCCGCGGATGACGGATGCGTCACACCCCGGCGCGGGAACCCCTCCGGCAGCTCCGCGGAGCCCCTGGGTACGTCTACAGCCCGAGCTCGGCCGCCATCAGGTCGCCCGCCTGCTGCTCCAGCTGCTCGTCCGTCAGCCCGTCGTCGTCGGTGTCCGCGCCGTCCGGCACCGCGCCCAGCGGCGAGTCCAGCCGCACGTGCGCGATCAGCGACTGCAGCGCGCGCAGCACCGCCGAGCAGGTCGAACCCCAGTTGGACAGGTACGAGAACTGCCACCACCACAGCGCCTCCGAGACCCGGCCCTCGCGGTAGTGCGTCAGCCCGTGCCGCAGCTCGCTGACCACCCCCGCCAGGTCGTCCGAGATCCGGAACGCGCTGGGCTTCTCCGGCGGCCCGTACGGGTCGAAGACCTCGTGGTAGACGTCGATCGGCGCCAGCAGCTCGGCGAGCCGCTCGCGCAGCTCCACCCCGTCCGGCTCCGGGCCGGCGTCCGGCTCGAAGCGGTCGTCCGGCAGCACGTCCTCGATCGCGCCCAGCCGGCCGCCCGCCAGCAGCAGCTGGGAGACCTCCAGCAGCAGCAGCGAGATCGCGCTGCCCGGTTCGTCGCCCTTGGCGACCTCGGTGACGGCCAGCACGAAGCTCTCCACCGAGTCCGCGATCTGCACCGCGAAGTCGTCCGGGGCCTCGGTGCGGCCCAGCGGGCCCGGCAGTCCGTCCGTCAGGTCAGTGGTGTCGGTTCGGTCAGACATCGAGCAGTCGTCTCCCTTCGAACGCCCGGCCGAGGGTGACCTCGTCGGCGTACTCCAAGTCCCCGCCGACGGGCAGTCCGCTCGCCAGCCGGGTGACCTTGAGGCCCATCGGCTTGCACAGCCGGGCCAGGTAGGTCGCGGTCGCCTCCCCCTCCAGGTTGGGGTCGGTGGCCAGGATCAGCTCGGTGACCGTGCCGTCCGCGAGCCGGGTCATCAGCTCGCGGATCCGCAGGTCGTCCGGGCCGACCCCCTCGATCGGGCTGATCGCCCCGCCCAGCACGTGGTAGCGGCCGCGGAACTCGCGGGTCCGCTCGATCGCCACCACGTCCTTGGGCTCCTCCACCACGCAGATCACCGCGAGGTCCCGGCGCGGGTCCAGGCAGACCCGGCAGTGCTCGGCCTCCGCGACGTTGCCGCAGACCGCGCAGAACCGGACCTTCTCCTTCACCTGCTGCAGCGCGTGCGCCAGCCGGCGCACGTCCACCGGATCGGCCTGCAGGATGTGGAAGGCGATCCGCTGGGCGCTCTTCGGACCGACTCCGGGCAGCCTGCCCAGCTCGTCGATCAGGTCCTGCACCACGCCCTCGTACACCGCCACGCCTTCCTTCGACCGGGGCTCGCGCCCCGGTGCCGTCTCCGGTGCCATCATCCAACGAATCGGGCGCCGGACACACCGCCCGACGCCCTACTGGCCATAAATCACATCGCCCGTTACCCGGGGTTCCGCGCCGTGCGCCCGGCGTGCCCGGCGTGCCCGGCGCGTGCGGGGTGCCCGGTGCCTCCGGTGCTCCGGTGCTGGTCGCTCGAACGGGACGGGACGGGCGGGCCGGACCGGGCGGGGCCGGGCGCACGGCGCGGGGTTCGGCCTGGGGTCAGAACGGCAGGCCGGGAATGCCACCGCCGCCGCCCAGGCCCTGGGTCAGCGGGCCCATCCGCTCGGCCTGCAGCTTCTGCGCCGCCGCGGCGGCGTCGCGCACCGCGGCCACCACCAGGTCGGCCAGGGTCTCGGTGTCCTCCGGGTCGACCGCCTCCGGGGAGATGGTCAGCGCGACCAGCTCGCCCGCGCCCGTCGTGGTCGCCTCCACCAGGCCACCGCCCGCGGAACCCGACACCCGCGCCTCGGCCAGCTCCTGCTGCGCCCGGGCGAGGTCCTCCTGCATCTTCTGCGCCTGCTTCAACAGCTGCTGCATGTTCGGCTGCCCACCAGGGAACACGGAACTCTCCTCGATCCGTCGACACTGCACACGCCGGCGCGCGCCCGGCCGAAACCACCCGCACCGGCACCTCGCCCCCGAGCCTACGCGGCCGCCCGTCGGCCCCACGTCAGTTCCGCCCGCTCCCCCGCCGCGGTGGGGGCGGGGGCACGGGCGGCGGGGATCAGCTCGGACGGTGGTGGATCTCCTCCAGCACCGTCGCGCCCAGCTCGCGGACGATCAACTCCTGGGCGGAGAAGACGTCCTCGTTCAAGTCCGGGTCGTCCTCCTCCGGGACGTCGTCCTCCGGCGCCACCGCGGGCGGGGCCTGCACCGGCTGCGGCCGCTGCGGCTGTTGTTGTTGCGGCTGCTGTTGTTGTTGCGGCTGCGGGGAAGGAACGGGCGGCGGGACCGGGGCGGCGGCGGGGGCAGGCGCCGGCTGGGCCGCCGGGGCCGGCTGCTGGTACTGCGGCGCCGGTGCCTGCGGGGCCGGGCGCGGGGCCGCCGGAGCGCCCCAACCGCCGGCCGCGGGCGCCGGGGGGGCCGAGGACTGGGCGGACGGCGGGTTCGTCGCACCGGACGGGTCGACGATGCACTCCACCCGCCAGTCCACGCCCAGTGCGTCCGACAGCGCCTGCTTCAGCACCTCGTCGCTGTGACTGCCGACGAAGCTGTCCCGGGCGCCCGCGTTGACGAACGACACCTGCAGCGTGCTGCCGTCGAACCCGGCCACCTGGCCGTTCTGGCTCAGCAGGATCCAGGTGAACCGGCGGCGGTTCTTCACCGCCTCCAGGATCTGCGGCCACATCTGCCGGATCTGCCCGGCGCCCTGCTGCGCCGCCACCGAGGGCTGCGCACCGACGGGCGGCTGCGGCTGCGACTGCGGCTGCGACTGCGCGGGGGCCTGTTGGACTTGCTGGACTTGTTGGATCTGCTGGACGGGGGCCGCGGGGGCCTCCGGCGCGGACGGCTCGGCGGGCGGCTGCTCGCCGGTCGGGAAGCTGCGCGGGATCGGCCAGGCGCCCGGGGTGGCACCGGCCGGAGCCGGAGCTGGAACCGGGGCCGGGGTCTGGGCCGGGGTCTGCACCGGCGCAGGGGCGGGCACCGGCGCGGGGGCCTGCTGCACCGGGGGCTCGGGCGCGGCGGCCACCGGCTGGAACGCCACCGGGGCGGCGAAACCGCCCGTGGCGGCCCGGCGCTCCAGCTTGTCCAGCCGGGCCTGCACCGAGAGCTCGTCGCCGTACGCGCCGGGCAGCATCACCCGGGCGCAGATCAGCTCCAACTGCAGCCTGGGCGCGGCGTTTCCGCGCATCTCGGTCAGGCCGGTGTTCACCAGGTCCGCGGCGCGGCTCAGCTCGGCCGGGCCGAAGCGGTCGGCCTGCGCCTGCATCACCGCGATCCGGTCGGCCGGAGCGTCGATCAGGCTCTTCTCCCCCGCGTCCGGCACGGTGGCCAGGATCACCAGGTCCCTCAGCCGCTCCAGCAGGTCCGTCACGAACCGCCGCGGGTCGTGCCCGCCCTCGACCACCCGGTCGACCACCTGGAACACCGTCGCGCCGTCCTGCGCCGCGAACGCGTCCACCACCTCGTCCAGCAGCGCCGCGTCGGTGTACCCCAGCAGCGCCGTCGCCATCTGGTACGTCACACCGGCCTCGCCGGCGCCCGCCAGCAACTGGTCCATCACCGACATCGAGTCACGCACCGAACCCGCGCCGGCCCGCACCACCAGCGGGAACACCGAGTCCTCGACCTGGATCTCCTCCCGGCCGCAGACCTGCGCCAGGTAGTCGCGCAGCGTGCCCGGCGGCACCAGCCGGAACGGGTAGTGGTGGGTGCGGGACCGGATCGTCCCGATCACCTTCTCCGGCTCCGTGGTGGCGAAGATGAACTTCAGGTGCTCCGGCGGCTCCTCCACCACCTTCAGCAGCGCGTTGAAGCCGGCCGAGGTCACCATGTGCGCCTCGTCCAGGATGAAGATCTTGTACCGGCTGTGCACCGGCGCGAAGAACGCCCGCTCGCGCAGCTCGCGCGCGTCGTCCACACCACCGTGCGAGGCGGCGTCGATCTCGATCACGTCGATCGAGCCCGGACCGCCCGTCGCCAGGTCACGGCAGGACTGGCACTCCCCGCACGGATCGGGGGTCGGGCCCTGCTCGCAGTTCAGGCAGCGGGCCAGGATGCGGGCGCTCGTCGTCTTTCCACACCCGCGCGGCCCGCTGAACAGGTACGCGTGGTTGACCCGGTTGTTGCGCAGGGCCTGCTGGAGCGGGACGGTCACGTGCTCCTGCCCGATGACCTCCGCGAAGGTCTCGGGGCGGTAGCGGCGGTACAGGGCTAGGGACACACCCCCGAAGATATCGGGACCGGCCGACAAACGTGGCCGCCCACCCACCAACACCCCGCAAACGCAAGGACCCCTCGCGCACCCGCCAGAGCCCTCCTACCCTTGCTGCCTTCCGGCCCTGGGGGGGTTCAGAGAGATGACGCCACACGAGGGGCTGCCCCAAGAGTAGCGGATCCCGGCCCCCACTCCCCCCACCCACCCCCGAACACCCC
>NZ_JOGH01000108.1:0-36205 GCF_000721345.1 Kitasatospora sp. NRRL B-11411
ATGGTACTGCAGGGGGGACCCTGTGGGAGAGTAGGACGCCGCCGAACAATCATTGTGGGAAAGCCCCCTGACGGGAAGTCAGGGGGCTTTTTCGCGTTCCCGGAGAGGCGGCCGGCCGGGAGGTGGGTGGTCGAACGAGTCCGGTCCGTGATCGTGGGGCGGTTGTTTGACCGGGGGGTAGGCGGCAGACTGCCCGTCATCAGGATTGGTCCAGACCATCGGATGGCGACGGAAGGGCTGCGGGGGAGACATGGGAACGGCGGGGCGGGGATCACCCGTTGGCGTGCGGCGGGCCGGGCAGCACGGGGTCGTGCTGGGGGCTGCGGCGGTGACGGTGTTGTTGGCCGTGGCGGTGCTGGCGGCGCTGACGGCGTTGACGGGGAGTTCGGTGACGGAGGGGATGCGGCAGCGGTTGGCGGGGGATCCGCGGCTGTCGCTCTCGGTGTCGGGGCGGTACGCGGACGGGGCGGACGAGAAGGCGGACGCCCAGGTGCGGGCGGCGTTGCGGCGGGCGTTGCCGGGGACGACGGCGCAGGTGGAGGAGGTGCTGCACACGTCGATCCCGTTGACGTTGCCGACGTCGGGAGCGGGAGCGGGAGCGGGGGCGTCGACGGGGTTGTCGGTGACGCCGTTGGCGGTGGCGGATCCGCAGCGGTTCGCGGAGTTGACGCAGGGGGCCTGGCCGGCCGGGGCGGGGCAGGTGGCGCTGTCGGAGGCGGTGGCGCGGCAGGTGGGGGTCTCGGCGGGCGGGACGGTGCCGTTGGTGCGGGCGAGCGGGGTGCTGCCGGTGACGGTCAGCGGGGTGTACCGGCAGGTGCCGGGGTCGGAGCCGCTGTGGCGGGCGTGGGCGGTGTCGTCCTCGTTGAAGGGGGCGGAGGGGGTGGCGCTGGCTTCGCGCGAGTTGTTGCGGGCGAATCCGGCGCTGCGTGGTGAGTTGGACGTGCAGTGGACGGCGTTGCCGGATCCGGGGCGGTGGCGGGTCGACGGGTTGGCGGCGTTGCGGAGCCGGGTGGAGCGGCTGACCGGCGGGGACGCGGCCAAGGCGGTGTTCCGCGGGGCGGAGCCGTCGGTGGGTGCGCTGCGGGCGTTCAGTGATCTTCCGGTGGCGTTGGACGAGTTGCGGTCGCCGATGATGGTGGCGCGGTCGGGGATGTTGGTGCCGGTGACGATGCTGGGTGTGCTGTCGGCGGTGACGATGGTGCTGACGGCGCGTCAACTGGCGGATTTCCGGCGGGCCGAGCTGCTGTTGCAGTTGGCGCGCGGGTCGGGTCGGGCCCGGTTGGTGGGGGCGGCCGCGGTGGAGTGGGCGCTGTGCACGGTGCCGGCGGCGGTGCTGGGGGTGTGGGCGGCGGGGCCGCTGTTGCGGGTGTTGGAGCGGTTGGGGTTGCCGGTGGAGGGTGCGGCGGCTGCGGCGGCCGGTGGGGCGTCGTGGGCGGTGGCGGGGACGGCGTTGGTGCTGCACGGGTGTGCGGCGCTGCTGCCGGTGGTGTGGACGGCGGACGGCGGCGAGCGGGAGGCGCCGCCGCGCAGTGCCCGGCGGGCGGTGGCGCAGCGGGCGGGGGCGGATCTGGTGCTGGCCGCGGTGGCGGTGTTGGCGTACCTGCAACTGCGGCAGTACCAGGGGTTGTTGAGTCCGGCGTCGAGTGCGGTCGGGTTCGATCCGGTGCTGGTGGCGGCGCCGGTGGTGATGACGGTGGCGGCGGCGTTGCTGTTGTTGCGGTTGTTGCCGCCGTTGGGGCGGGCGTTGGAGGCGTTGGCGCGGCGCGGGCGGGGGCTGGTGGCTCCGTTGAGCGGGTGGCAGGTGAGCCGGGGGCGTGCGGGGCAGGGTGCTCCGGTGCTGTTGATGGCGTTGGCGTTGGCGGTGGGGGCGTTGACCACCACGGTGATCGCGGGCGAGGCGCCGAGTGATCGGGACCGGGCGGCGTTCGCGGTGGGGGCGGATCTGCGGGTGACGGGGGGCGAGTTGCCGTCGGGGGCGCGGTACGGGGCGTTGGCGGGGCTGCCGGGGGTGGCAGCGGTGACGCCGTTGGTGTCGGAGCAGGGTGAGGTGCGGGGGTCGCGGGCCACGGTGCTGGGGGTGGACACGGCGGCGGTGCGGCCGGTGGCGACGTCGGAGCGGATGGCGTCGGGGGCGTGGGTGCATGCGGTGCCGGCGGTCCGTTCGGATCTCGAACGGGGTTCGCTGGAAGGGCAGTTGGGTCAGTTGGGGGCGGCGGTGCCGGTGCACGGGATGGTGCTGGAGGGCCGGCCGTCGGCGGTGGAGGTACAGGTGTCGGTGGCGTCGGTGGAGCGGACCGGTCCGGTGTGGCTGCAGGTCCAGGTGGAGGACGCGAGCGGGTTGGTGTCGACGGCCTGGGCCCGGTTGACGCCGGACGGGGTGTCGCGGGCGGTGTCGCTGCCGTTGGGGTCGGGGGCGTTGCACTACCCGGTGCAGGTGACGGGGTTGTCGTTGCGGAGCACGCCGGTGCGGGATTTCCGGCGGCCGACGCTGACGCTGGCGGTGTCGGGGATCACGGGGGCGGCGCTGCCGGAGGGGGTGCGGTGGACGGACGTCACCCGGGGGGTGGCCGGGGCCACGGGGCTGGGGTGTCCGGGGCGTTCGGACGCGGGGCAGTCGTCGAAGGTGCTGAGGGCGGGGGTGTGCGAGGTGTCGCAGCCGGCGGGCGGGTTGTTGTCGGCGGTGGTGCGCGGTGTCGATCCGGGTATCGGGGTGCCGGACGGGCCCGAGGCGGAGTCGTTCGTGCTGAGTTCGGGTGCGGACACGGTGTCGTTCGCGCTGTTGCCGCCGGGTGGGGTGCAGAAGGCGGCGGGCAAGGGCGGGGTGGTGCCGGCGGTGGTGAACGCGGCGTTCCTGCGGGAGACCGGGTACGGGGTGGGCCAGGAGGTCCGGGTGATGTCGGGGGAGGAGGACCGGTTCGGGTTGCGGATCGTCGGGGAGCTGGCGGACCTGCCGGGTGGTGCGGGCCGGGACGAGCCGCAGGCGCTGGTGGACGTGCGGGCGCTGTCGGCGGCCCGGGCGGTGCTGGGGCTGGGGCCGGTGGCGGACGAGGCGTGGCTGTTGGCGGCGGCGTCGAAGGACGGTGCGGTGCGGGCGGAGCGCGCGGTGGCGGCGGATCCCCGGTTGGGGCGGGTGGAGAGTGCCCGGGCGGCTGCGGCGGCGCTGGCCGGTGACCCGTTCCGGAGCGGGCGGCGCAGTGCGCTGGTGCTGTCGCTGGTGTTGTCGCCGGTGTTCGCGGTGGCCGGGTTCACGGTGCACGCGGTGGGGTCGGCGCGGTCCAGGCGGCGGGAGTTCGCGGTGCTGCGGGCGCTGGGGGTGCGGCGGCGGCAGTTGGCCGGGGTGCTGCGGTTGGAGCAGTCGGTGGTGGTGGGGTTCGCGGTGCTGCTGGGCGGGGTGCTGGGCATCGTGCTGGCGGCGGTGGTGCTGCCGTTGATCATGGTCGACGGCGGGGGGCGGGCGGTGTTCCCGTCCCTGGAGTTGACGGTGGGTTGGGGATGGACGGCGGCGGTGGTGCTGGCGACCGGCCTGGGGGCCGGTTCGGTGGTGCTGGTGCTGTCGCGGATGTTGGCGCGGGTCGATCTGGCGCGTGAGCTTCGGGCGGGGGAGAGCGGATGACCGGGTTGGGCGGATGGCGGCCGGGCGGTTTCGGCGGCTGGCGGGCGGCGGTGCGGGAGGCCCGGACGGGCTGGCCGGTGTCGGCCGTGCTGGCGGTGCTGGCGGCGGTGCTGACGGTCGCGGCGCTGCTGTGGCCGCCGGTGTTCGACCGGTTGGCGACCAGGGAGTTGGCGCGCCGGTTGGACGCGGCGCAGGTGGGCGGGCCGCTGCTGGTGTCGCGGGCGTCGCTGAACGCGCCGGTGGACGGGCGGGGCGGGCCGTTGCCGCCGCAGTTCGGGACGCTGGACACCGATCTGGTCAAGGTCGGCGAGAAGATGCGGCAGGGTGCGTCCGGGGAGTTGGCGGGGGCGCTGGTCCGGGTGTCGGGGTGGGTGCAGGCCGACGGCATGGAGCTGTCGGGCGACGGGGTGCCCGAGCCGCACGGCAACGCCGGGGTGATGTCGCTGGTGTACGCGCAGGACGCGGCGAGCCGGGTGCGCTGGGTGGCCGGGCGGGCGCCGGGGCTGCCGGCCGATCCGGAGCGGGCGCCGATCGAACTGGGCCTGTCCGCGGCGTCGTTGGAGCAGTTCGGGCTGAAGGTCGGCCAGCGGGTGCAGCTGTCCGGGGACGCCCGGTTCACCGGGGCGGTGGTGGTCGGCGAGTTCGAGCCGCTGGAGGGTTCGGACGACCTGTGGCGGGAGCTGCCGCTGCTGAACTCGCCGATGGACACGCAGGTGCAGGCGAGCCAGTACGTCCGGTACGGGCAGGCGATGGTGTCCCCGGCGGGGCTGGAGGCGATGGAGTCGCGCGGGGCGCGGACGCTGGACGCGGCCTGGGTGTTCTGGGCGGCGGAGCAGCCCTGGGGGACGGGCGGTACGTCGGCCGGGGCGCGGGAACTGTCCCGGCAGGCGCGGGAGTTCGGGAACACGGCGGCGGTCGCGGTGTGCGGCGGGCTGATCTCGGACCGGTTCCCCTGCCCGGTCGGGACGCGGACGGTGGCGCCGCCGCGGCTGACCCAGCAGCTGTCGGTGCTGGTGGACGCGTTCGTGGCGCAGCGGGCCCGGACGGTGGCGCTGCAGTCGTTCGCGCTGGCGGGGCTGCTGGCGATCGGGGTGTCCACGGCGGTGGCCGCGGCCCGGCTGGGGGCGCGGCGCAGGGAGGCGGCGCTGGCGCTGCAGCGGGCGCGGGGTGCGGGTGAGCCCGCACTGGCCGCCGTTCGGCTGCTGGAGGCCGTTCCGGCGGCCCTGGTGGGCCTGCTGGCGGGTTGGGCGGTGTCGGTGCGGTGGGCCGACGGGCGTCCGTTGGGGGCGTGGTGGCCGGCGGTGACGGCGGTGGTGCTGGTGGCGTGCGCGCCGGCGGTGGCGGTGTGGTGGCAGGGCCGGGCGGTGCGCCGGGCGGGCCGGGAGCCGGTGCGCCGGCGGGGTCTGCGGCGGGCGCTGGGCCTGTCCGCGCGGCTGGTGGCGGAGGGGGCGGTACTGGTGCTGGCCGGGGCGGGGGTGCTGCAGTTGCGGTTGCGCGGAGCGGCGCCGGCGGGGGCCGAGACGGATCCTCAACTGGCTCTGGTGCCGGTGGTGTTGGGCCTGGCGGCGGTGGTCGTGGTGCTGCGGGTGTACCCGGTGCCGCTGCGGTTGGTGTCGCGGTGGGCGCGGCGCCGGCGGGGTGCGGTGGCGCTGGTGGGGCTGGCGCAGGCCGGGCGGCGGTCGGGGGCGGCGGCGACGGCGCTGCTGGTGCTGGTGCCGGCGTTGGCCTGCGCGGTGTTCGGCGCGCTGGTGTCGGGCACCGTCCGGGAGGGCCGGGTGGCGGCCGCGCAGTGGCGTACGGGCGGTGACGCGGTGGTCCTGGGTCCGGCGCAACGTCCGCTGCCGGTGGAGGAGTTGGGCCGGGTGCCGGGGGTGGCGGGGGTGCTGCAGGTGCGCGGCGGGCTGGCCTCGTTGACCTCGGACGACGACGGGACGGCGGTGAAGGGCGTCGGCCTGGCCGGGGTGGACCCGGCGGCGCTGGCCCGGTACGAGCCGGGGTCGGCGCTGGCGGCGGCGCTGGCGGCGTCCCCGGAGCTGGCCGAGCCGCTCGGCGAGGGCGCGGAACTCCCGGCGCTGGCCGACCCGGTGACGGCGGCCCGGTTCCCGGACGGCTCGTTCGACGCGGACGCGGGGGCGAGCCGGTTCCGGGTGCGGATCGTCGGCGTGCTGCCGGACGGCGCGGCCGCGGACCGGGCGATCGGCCCGGTGGTCGGGGACGTCGGGACCGCGGGCGGGCTGCTGGTGTTCGGCGGACCGGGGGCGGAGCGGCTGCCGCGGCAGAACGGGCAGCGCACCGCGGCGGTGCTGTTCGCCGACCCGGGGCGGCCGGGGTCGGCGGCGGGCGCGGCGCGGATCGACGCGGCCCGGCTGCGGGCGGTGGTCGCCGGGTCGGCGGCGGCCGCGGGTGCGGGGGGCGGCGGGGCCGCGGGCGGTGCGGTGGGCCGTGGCGCGGCGGTCGAGATCCGGCTGCTGGACGGGCAGTTGAGGGATTCGGCGGGGGACGGGCTGGTGTCCGCGCTGGAGACGGCGTTCCGGGCGTCGGCGGCGATCGGGCTGCTGCTGGGGCTGGTCGCGGTGGTGCTGGAGCTGCTGCTGAGTTCGGCGGAGCGCGGCCGGATGCTGGCCCACCTGCGGACGTTGGGGCTCGGCGGGCGGGCCGCGGCGGGCGTCCGGCTCGTCCAGTTGCTGCCGGTGATGGCGGCGGCGGTGGTCGGCGGCACGCTGCTCGGTCTGGCGCTGCCGTGGCTGCTCGGTCCGGCCCTCGAACTGCGGGCCTTCACGGCCGGTCCGGGCGCGCCGCCCTTCGCCCCGGACTGGGCGGGCATCGCGCTGGCGGCGGTCGGGCTGCTGGTGCTGGTGCCGTGCGCGGCGGCACTGGAAGGGGTGACGGGGCGGCGGCGGGTCCCGCAGGTCCTCCGACTGGGCGAGGGCGCGCAGTAGCGGGGCGGCGGCCTGGTGGTGCGACGGGGGCGCGCGCGGGCGGCGCGCGGCCCCGTCGTGCTCGGCCGCGCAGCCCCGGCGGGGCGACCGGCCGGGGCCGGGTGTCGGTGGGGCGGAGTACCTTTCGCGGTGGCGTGTTCCTGATCGCGGGTGAGGTGTCCGGTGCAGCTGGCTCAGGTGGAGGGGGTTCTGGAGCGGATCACGTACGCCAACGAGGAGACGGGGTACACGGTCGCGCGGGTGGACACCGGGCGGGGGGCGAACGACCTGCTGACGGTGGTGGGGGCGCTGCTGGGCGCGCAGGTGGGGGAGAGCCTGCGGCTGTTCGGGCGGTGGGGGTCGCACCCGCAGTACGGGCGGCAGTTCACGGTGGAGAACTACACGACGGTGCTGCCGGCCACGGTGCAGGGCATCCAGCGGTACCTGGGCTCGGGGCTGATCAAGGGGATCGGGCCGAGGTTCGCGGAGCGGATCGTGGAGCGCTTCGGGGTGGAGACCCTGGAGGTGATCGAGAACGAGCCGAAGCGGCTGATCGAGGTGCCGGGCCTGGGGCCGAAGCGGACGAAGATGATCGCGAAGGCGTGGGAGGAGCAGAAGTCCATCAAGGAGGTGATGGTCTTCCTGCAGGGCGTCCAGGTGTCGACCTCGCTGGCGGTGCGGATCTACAAGCAGTACGGGGACGGCTCGATCGGGGTGGTGAAGAACCAGCCGTACCGCCTGGCGTCGGACGTGTGGGGCATCGGGTTCCTGACGGCGGACCGGATCGCGCAGGCGGTGGGCATCCCGCACGACTCGCCGGAGCGGGTGAAGGCGGGCCTGCAGTACGCGCTGTCGCAGTCGACCGACCAGGGGCACTGCTACCTGCCGGAGGAGCGGCTGATCGCGGACGGCGTGAAGCTGCTGCAGGTGGACGTGGGGCTGGTGATCGACTGCCTGGCGGAGCTGGTCGCGGCGGAGGGGGTGGTGCGCGAGCGGCTGCCGGGGGCCGAGGGGCAGGAGGTGACAGCGGTGTACCTGGTGCCGTTCCACCGGGCGGAGGTCTCGCTGGCCAACCAGCTGCTGCGGCTGCTGCGCGCGGACGAGGACCGGATGCCGTGGTTCCGGAGCGTGGACTGGCCGGCCGCGCTGGGCTGGCTGGCGCAGCGGACGGGGGCCGAACTCGCCCCGGAGCAGGAGCAGTCGGTGCGCCTGGCGCTGACCGAGAAGGTCGCGGTGCTGACCGGCGGCCCGGGCTGCGGCAAGTCGTTCACGGTGAGGTCGATCGTGCAGCTGGCGCTGGCGAAGAAGGCGAAGGTGGTGCTGGCGGCGCCGACCGGGCGGGCGGCGAAGCGGCTGGCGGAGCTGGCGGGCGCGGAGGCGTCGACGGTGCACCGGCTGCTGGAGCTGAAGCCGGGCGGGGACGCCGCGTACGACCGGGACCGGCCGCTGGACGCGGACCTGGTGGTGGTCGACGAGGCGTCGATGCTGGACCTGATCCTGGCGAACAAGCTGGTCAAGGCGGTCGCGCCGGGCGCGCACCTGCTGTTCGTGGGGGACGTCGACCAGCTGCCGTCGGTGGGTGCGGGCGAGGTGCTGCGGGACATGCTGGCGGCCGGCGGCCCCGTCCCGTCGGTGCGGCTGACCAGGATCTTCCGGCAGGCCCAGCAGTCCGGCGTGGTGGTGAACGCGCACCGGATCAACGAGGGCCTGCCGCCGCTGACCGAGGGCCTGCCGGACTTCTTCCTGTTCGTCGAGGACGACGCGGAGCGCGCGGCCGGCCTGACGGTGGACGTGGTGGCCCGCCGGATCCCGCAGCGCTTCGGCCTGGACCCGCGCCGGGACGTCCAGGTGCTGGCGCCGATGCACCGCGGCCCGGCGGGCGCGGGCGCGCTGAACACGCTGCTCCAGTCGGCCGTCACCCCGGCCCGCGAGGGCCTGCCCGAGCGCCGGTTCGGCGGGCGGACGTTCCGGGTCGGCGACAAGGTCACCCAGATCCGGAACAACTATGACAAGGGGCGCAGCGGTGTCTTCAACGGCACAGTGGGCGTCGTGACGGCACTGAGCGTGGACGACCAGCGGCTGACGGTGATGACCGAGGAGGACGAGGAGGTGCCGTACGACTTCGACGAACTGGACGAGCTGGCGCACGCGTACGCGGTGACGATCCACCGTTCGCAGGGCAGCGAGTACCCGGCGGTGGTGATTCCCGTCACGACGTCGGCGTGGACGATGCTCCAGCGGAACCTGTTGTACACCGCGGTGACACGGGCCAGGAAGCTGGTGGTGCTGGTCGGTTCGCGCAAGGCCATCGGGCAGGCGGTGCGGGCGGTGAGCGCCGGTCGGCGGCACTCCGCGCTGGACCACAGATTGGCTGCGGGCTGAGTTCGAGGGGGTACGGTACGTTCAGAGGTTGTCTTGACGTGAAGAGATTTAGGGCGGAACCTGGTCCGGTGCCGCCGCCGATCTTGTCCGGTTCACACCGGTGGCGGCAGCGGAGTTTGTAGGCCCCGGTCCTTCCCGGGGTCACCCCCGGGTGCGCGGCCGTCCTTCGGGTGGGGGATCGTTGGGACAGTCAGGGCAGTCGGATGAGGATCAATTTCGTCGGTGAGGAAGACGTGAGCGACAAATCGGTAGTACTGCGGTACCAGGACGGCGAGTACGAGTACCCCGTCGTCGAGAGCACTGCGGGCAACTCCGGCTTCGACATCTCGAAGCTGCTCCCGCAGACCGGCCTGGTCACCCTGGACAACGGTTTCGGCAACACCGCCGCCAACAAGTCCGCGATCACCTTCATCGATGGTGACGCCGGCATCCTGCGCTACCGCGGCTACCCGATCGAGCAGTTGGCCTCGGAGGCCAACTTCATCGAGACCGCTTACCTGCTGATCAACGGTGAGCTGCCGAACCAGGGCGAGCTCGCCGCGTTCAGCAACGAGATCACCCAGCACACCCTGCTGCACGAGGACGTCAAGCGCTTCTTCCAGGGCTTCCCCCGGGACGCGCACCCGATGGCGATGCTCTCCTCGGTGGTCGGCGCGCTCTCCACGTTCTACCCGGAGAGCCACAACCCGTTCGACGAGGCGCAGCGCAACCTGTCGACGGTCCGCCTGCTGGCGAAGCTGCCGACCATCGCGGCGTACGCGTACAAGAAGGCGATGGGCCAGCCCTTCGTCTACCCGCGCAACGACCTCGGCTACGTCGAGAACTTCCTGCGGATGACCTTCGCCGTCCCGGCCGAGGACTACGAGCTGAACCCGGTGGTGGTCAACGCCCTGGACAAGCTGCTCATCCTGCACGCGGACCACGAGCAGAACTGCTCGACCTCGACGGTGCGCCTGGTCGGCTCCTCGCACGCCAACCTGTTCGCCTCGATCTCGGCGGGCATCTCGGCGCTGTGGGGCCCGCTGCACGGCGGCGCCAACCAGGCCGTGCTGGAGATGCTGGAGCAGATCCAGAAGGACGGCGGCGACGTCGACGCGTTCATCCGCAAGGTGAAGAACCGCGAGGACGGCGTCAAGCTGATGGGCTTCGGCCACCGCGTCTACAAGGCGTTCGACCCGCGCGCCGCGCAGGTCAAGGTGCTCGCCCACGAGGTGCTGGCGCAGCTCGGCCAGTCCGACGAGCTGCTGGACATCGCGCTCAAGCTGGAGGAGCACGCGCTCAAGGACGACTTCTTCGTCTCGCGCAAGCTCTACCCGAACGTGGACTTCTACACGGGCCTGATCTACCGCGCGATGGGCTTCCCGACCAGCATGTTCACCGTGCTGTTCGCGATCGGCCGGCTCCCCGGCTGGATCGCCCACTGGCACGAGATGATCAAGGACCCGACCAGCCGGATCGGCCGCCCGCGGCAGATCTACACCGGCGTGGAGATCCGCGACTACGTGCCGCTCGACGCGCGCTGAGCCGTCGGCCGCGACGCCGAAGGGGCCCGGTCCCGCCCTCCCGTACAGGGGGCGGGGCCGGGCCCCTTCGCGTGTTCGCCGTGCTGGGGCGCACGGCGCCCGGGCCGGCCCCGGTCGGGAACGGCCGCTCAAAGCGTCCCCGGGGGCCCGGGACCGGCCCGGTGCCGTGCGCGAGGGCGGTCGACGAATCGACAGCCCGTCCGGGGCCCGCCGGAGCCCCGCTCTACAAAAGGTAAGACGTACCAGGGGGCGCAGAGTTACGCCAGGGGGGTGTGAGTTGTCTCTCTCCACTCTCCGTGTGCGCCCGCGCACCGGACGGCCGCCCGCATATCACACCGCACGGTCGGCGCGCGGCGTCACCCACCCCGCTGGCCTCGCAACCCAGCGTGATAGGAATCGTGGCAATCCGGTACGGACCGCCTGCGATGCGCGGCGCGGCGGACGGTCAGGGAGGGAGTGCGCAATGGCCAGGAACGTCGTCGTCACCGGTGGGGGCACCGGCATCGGGCTGGAGGTGGCCCGGCGCTTCGCCGCGGCCGGGGAGCGGGTGGTGATCGTCGGCCGCCGGCCCGGGGTCCTCGACCAGGCCGCGCAGGAACTCGGATCGAACGTCACCCCGCTGATGTGCGACCTCGCCGACCCGGACGCGGTGGAGGCCGCGCTGGACGCGCTGCCCGCCCGGATCGACGTGCTGGTCAACAACGCGGGCAGCCGGGAGACCGTGCTCGGCGCCGGCCCGCACGCGGTGCTGGCCCGCTGGCGCGGCGACTTCGAGCGCAACGTGCTGACCGCGGTGCTGCTCACCGAGTCGGTCCGCGACCGGCTCACCCCCGGCTCCGGCCGGGTGGTCACCGTCTCCTCGATCGCCGCGCTGCGCGGCGCGGGCTCCTACGGGGCCGCGAAGGCGTCCCTGCACGCCTGGAACCACTTCCTGGCCGCCCAGCTCGGCCCGTCCGGGATCACCGCCAACATCGTCGCCCCGGGCACCGTCGCGGGCACCGAGTTCTTCGGGCCGCGGCTGGACGAGGCCGAGGTGGCCCGGCGCTCGGCGCGCACGCTGCTCGGGCGGATCGGCGAGGTCGGCGAGGTCGCCGCGACCGTGTACTTCCTGGCCTCGGCGGAGGCGGGGTTCATCACCGGGGAGATCCTGCACTGCAACGGCGGGGAGATGCTGGGCCGCTGACGGCCGCCCGGTCAGCGAGTGGCGTGGAAGTTTCGCAGCCGCAGGCTGTTGCCGACCACGAACAGTGAGGAGCAGGCCATCGCGGCGCCCGCGATCACCGGGTTGAGCAGGCCCGCCGCGGCCAGCGGGATCGCGGCGACGTTGTAGGCGAAGGCCCAGAACAGGTTGCCCTTGATGGTGGCCAGGGTGCGCCGGGAGAGCCGGATCGCGTCGGCGGCCGAGCGCAGGTCGCCGCGGACGAGGGTGAGGTCGGCGGCCTCGATGGCGGCGTCGGTGCCGGTGCCGATCGCCAGGCCCAGGTCGGCCTGGGCGAGGGCGGCCGCGTCGTTGACGCCGTCGCCGACCACGGCCACGGTGCGGCCCTCGGCCTGGAGGCGTCGGACGGTGGCGACCTTGTCCTCGGGGAGGACCTCGGCGATCACGTCCTCGGCCGGGATGCCGACCTCGGCGGCCACCGTCTCGGCGACCGCCCGGTTGTCACCGGTCAGCAGGACGGGCCGCAGGCCCAGGGCGCGCAGTTCGGCGATCGCCTCGGCGCTGGTCGGCTTCACCGCGTCGGCGACCTCCAGCACGGCCCGCGGCGCGCCGTCCCAGGCGACGGCGACGGCCGTGCGTCCGGCGCGTTCGGCGGCGGAGCGGGCGGCGGCGAGGGCGGGCGGCAGCGGGGCGCCGAGCAGGGCGGTGCGGCCGGCCAGCACGGCGTGCCCGTCGACGGTGCCCCGGACGCCGTGGCCGGGGAGGTTCTCGAAGTCCGTGACGGCGGGCAGCTCGCCGAACCGCTCCTGGGCGGCGGTGGCCACGGCCTGCGCGATCGGGTGCTCGGAGGCGTGCTCCAGGGCGCCGGCCAGGCGCAGCGCCTCGTCCTCGGTGGTGCCCTCGGCGGTGTGGACGGCGGCCAGCGCCATCCGGCCGGTGGTGACGGTGCCGGTCTTGTCGAGCACGATGGTGTCGACCTTGCGGGTGTTCTCCAGGACTTCGGGGCCCTTGATCAGGATGCCGAGCTGGGCGCCGCGTCCGGTGCCGACCAGCAGCGCGGTCGGGGTGGCCAGGCCGAGGGCGCACGGGCAGGCGATGATCAGCACCGCGACGGCCGCGGTGAACGCCTCGGTGGGGCTGTCGGAGGCCAGCAGCCGGCCGACCAGGGTGGCGAGGGCGATCAGGATGACGGCGGGCACGAACACGGCGGAGATCCGGTCGGCCAGGCGCTGCGCGGCGGCCTTGCCGTTCTGCGCGTCCTCCACCAGCTCGGCCATCCGGGCCAGTCGGGTGTCCGCGCCGACCCGGGTCGCCTCGACGACCAGGCGGCCGCCCGCGTTGACGGTCGCGCCGGTGACGGCGTCGCCGACGGCGACCTCCACCGGGACGGACTCGCCGGTCAGCATCGAGGCGTCCACCGCGGAGCTGCCCTCGACCACCGTGCCGTCGGTGGCGACCTTCTCGCCGGGCCGCACCACGAACCGGTCCCGGCCGAGCAGGATCAGGGTGGTGACGGCGGCCGCGGTCTCCAGGTAGAGCGCGGAGGAGGCGTCGGTGCTGCCGACGGTGAGGGAGAAGGAGTGCCGCATGCCGGGCATCCCGGCGTCGCCCCAGAACAGGGCCCACACCGACCAGCCGAAGGCGGCCAGGGTGCCGAGCGAGACCAGGGTGTCCATGGTCGCCGCGCCGTGCCTGGCGTTGGTCCAGGCGGCCTGGTGGAACGGCCGGCCGCCGTACACCAGGACCGGGCCGGTGAGGGCGAAGGCCAGCCACTGCCAGTTGTCGAACTGCAGGGCCGGGACCATCGAGAGCAGCACCACGGGGAGGCTGAGCACGGCGCTGACCAGCAGCCGGTCGCGCAGCGGGTCGGGTTCCCGGGCGGGTTCCGCGGGGGTCTCGGGCGCGGCGGGCGGGGGCGGGAGTTCGGCGGTGTAGCCGGTGCGCTCCACGGTGGCGATCAGGTCGGCGACGCTGGTGCCGGGGCCGAAGTCCACCCGGGCCTTCTCGGTCGCGTAGTTGACGCTGGCCTCGACGCCGTCGATCCGGTTGAGCTTCTTCTCGATCCGGGCGGCGCAGGACGCGCAGGTCATGCCGCCGATGGACAGCTCGACGCGGTCGCGGGGCGCGGCGGCGGGGTCGGTGGTGGTGCTCATCAGCTCGTCCGGTCCGTTCGGGTGCTGCTCGGTGCGGCGCGATGTGGCGCGGTGCGGTGGGGCGGGGGCGGCGCGGGCCGCCCCCGCGGGCGGGTCAGGAGGCCCGGCCGACCAGTTCGTAGCCGGCCTCGTCCACCGCGGCGGCGATCTGCTCGTCGCTGGGGGCGGGCTCGGCGGTCACGGTGACGGTGCCGGCCTGGGAGTCGGCGGCGACCGCGGTGACGCCGGGCAGGGCGGAGACCTCGCCGTTGATCGCCTTCTCGCAGTGGCCGCAGCTCATCCCGCTGACGGTGTAGGTGACGGTGCTGGACATGGGGACCTCCCGGGACGCGCTGGGGCTGGGCCGGTTGCGGGGCCCAGGGCATCTGCTGCCTACGACCACCACCATACCCCCTGGGGGTATTTAGTCCAGAGGGGGGCGCGTTCCGGCCCGCACTCCCGCGACCCGTCCCCGAGGGTAGTCCGCGCCGGGCCGGGAACCGCAACGGCGGGCGCGGCGGTGCGGCGCCCGCCCCCCGTACGGCGGGGAAACCCAGGGCTCCCGGCCCGGACCGCCGGGATTTCGCCCGGACGGCGCAAGGCGGCCCGGTGTCCGATATGTTCGGTAGGTGCACCTTCGACGCGGGGACGGCACGCCACCCGGCCGCACCGGCGCGGTGCCGCCCAGCAGGCGGCGCAACGCCCTGCTGGCGGCCGACCTCCAGGACCTGTCGCTGCTGCGCCGGGCCGCGCCCGCCCTGGCCGCCATCGGCCTGGTCTCGCTCGCCGACTACCTCTCCGGGCAGGACCGCTACCTGGCCCCGCTGATGGTCGTCGTCCCGTCGGTGGCCGCGCTGACCCTGCGGCCGCGCGAACTGCTCGCGGTCTGCTTCCTCGGCCTGCTGGCCCTGCTCGGCCTCAGCCACCTCGACCAGGTCGTCGACTTCGGCGACAGCCGCTTCCTGTACGGCGCGATGGTCAGCTACGTCGCGGTCACCGCGCTCAGCGCCGGGATCGCCGAACTGCGGATGCGACGAGCCGCGGCCTTCGCGGCCGTCAGCTCGGTCGCGGAGGCCGCCCAGCGCGCGCTGCTGCGCCAGCCCGAACCGGTGGTCGGGCCGCTGCGGCTGGCCGTGCGGTACGTGTCCGCCGCGGACGCCGCCCGGATCGGCGGCGACCTGTACTCGGTGCTGGACACCCCGTACGGCACCCGGGTGCTGGTCGGCGACGTCCGCGGGAAGGGGCTCGGCGCGGTGCAGACCGCCGCGGTGGTGCTCGGCGCGTTCCGGGAGGCCGCCTACGACGAGGAGCAGCTGCCCGCGGTGGCCGGCCGGATCGAGGCCAGCATGGAACGGCACGTCCCCGACGGGGAGTTCACCACCGCGATGTTCGCCGCCTTCCGCGAGCCCGGCAGCGTCGACCTGCTGCACCTGGGCCACGTCCCGCCGCTGCGGGTGCGCGCCGACGGGCGGGCCGAGGTGCTCGAACCCGAGGACCCCTGGCTGCCGCTCGGCCTCGGCCACCTGGTCGGCGGGCTGCCCTGCGCGAGCGCCGTGCCGTTCGGCCCGCGCGACGTCCTGGTGCTGTGCACCGACGGCGTGATCGAGGCGAAGGGCGCCCGCGGCGGCGAGTTCTACCCGCTGGCCGAGCGCGCCGGGCCGCTGGTCCGCGACGGCTGGCGCTCGCTCGCCGACCTCGACGCCGCCGTCGCCCGCCTCTACGCCGACCTGCTGGCCCACACCGGCGGCGAACTCGGCGACGACGCGCTGCTGCTGCTGGTCACCCGGCCCGCGCCGGACGCGCCGGACGCGGCGGGCTGAGCCGGGCTGAGCCGGGCGCTCACTTGGCGTCGCCGTAGCAGTCGACCACGGCGGTGGTCAGCGGGAAGCGGACCGGGGTGTCGCCGAAGACCAGCGCGGCGGCCTCCTCGGCGGACTCGGCGACCGCGGCGGCCACCGCGTCCGCCAGGTCGGCCGGGGTGTGCACGACCACCTCGTCGTGCTGGAAGAACACCAGGTGCGGGCGGTCCTCGCCGGAGCGCAGCGCGGCCAGCCGGCGGCGCAGCGCCGCGAGCAGCGCCAGCGCCCAGTCCGCGCCGCTGCCCTGGATCACGAAGTTGCGGGTGAACCGGCCGCGGGCCCGGGCCGAGCGGCCGCCCGCCTCGCCGGACTCCGGGGCCTCCGTCAGGTCCAGCCAGTCCGCCGAGGGCGGCGGGCAGGCCCGGCCCAGCCGGGAGGAGACCACCCCGCCGTCCTCCCCGGTGCGGGCCGCCGCCTCCACGTACCCCATCGCGGCCGGGTAGCGGCGGCGCAGCGTGTTCAGCAGCGGGCCGATGCCGCCGCCGGTCTGGCCGTACATCGCGCCCAGCAGGCCCAGCTTCGCCTTGTCCCGGTCGCCCTGGAACGCGGACGCCGCCAGCGCCGCGTACAGGTCGCCGCCGGCCGCCGTCCGGGCCAGCCCCGCGTCCCCGGACAGGGCGGCCAGCACCCGCGGCTCCAGCTGCGCCGCGTCCGCGACCACCAGCAGCCAGCCCGGGTCGGCCACCACCGCGCGGCGCAGGGTGCGCGGGATCTGCAGCGCCCCGCCGCCGCGCGAGGCCCAGCGGCCCGTCACCACGCCGCCCACCACGTACTCCGGGCGGAACCGGCCGCCGCGCGCCCAGGCCGCCTGCCAGGCCCAGCCGTGCGCGGCGTGCAGCCGGGACAGCTCCTTGTAGCGCACCATCAGGGCCGCCGCCGGGTGGTCGACCGCCTTCAGCTCCCAGGAACGGGTCGAGGACAGCTGGATGCCCCGGTCCGCGAACGCCTTGATCACCTGGGTGTGCGAGTCCAGGTTGAACGGGCGCGAGCCCAGCGCCCGCTGCACCTCCAGGGCCAGCTCGGCCAGCTTCGGCGGCAGCGCGCCCGGGATCGCCGGCCGCGGGCCCAGCAGCTCGGTCAGCAGCGCGTCGTGCACGTCCGCGCGCCAGGGCAGGCCGTCGTGCGCCATCTCGCAGGCCAGCAGCGCGCCCGCCGACTCGGCCGCCACCAGCAGCCGGAACCGGGAGCGGGCCGCCGGGTCGGCGATCGCCGCCAGCCGCCGCAGCTGCTCCGCGTGCACCGCCACGACGGCCGCCAACTGGTCTGTCCCCGGCGGCAGTTGCAGCCGGTCCGGGGCGAACAGGCCGTCCTCGTCGGGCAGCGCGCCCTCCGGCAGGTCGGCCGGCACCGGCAGGCCGCGCAGCCGCGCCCAGGCCGCGCCCAGCGACCGCGGCGACCCGAACCGGCCCTCCCGGCCCAGCAGCAGCGCCTCCGTCAGCCGCAGGTCGTGGCAGCGCGCCAGCCGCTCCGGCAGCGCGGCCAGCAGCGGACCGTACGCGGTGTCCGCCGTCGGCCACACCCAGCGCGGGGCGTGCGCCGCCTCCACCGCGGCCACCGCCTCGGCCAGCCGCGGCGCGGGCTCCGGCGGGCCCAGCGGCGCGCCGTCCTCGCCGAGCGGCTGCAGCCGCCCGCCCGGACCGTGCGGGTCGGGCACCAGGGCGTAGCGCACGGCGGCGGCTCCTCTCGGCCGGCAGGGGCGGGACCTGTCGACGGTAGCCGGTGGGGGTGACAGCGGGCGGTGCGGCACGAGGGGCGGGCGCCCGGAGCGGCGGCTTGGCGTGACAGTGTTCCGCCAGGGCCCGGGGGCCCGTAATGTCGCCGCCATGAGCGACAACCCCTTCTTCTCGCCCAGCACCCTGGAGTACGAGCTCCCGCCCTTCGCCGAGATCCGGGAAGAGCACTACCGTCCCGCCTTCGAACGGGGCATGGCCGACCAGCTCGCCGAGACCGCCGCGATCGCCGCGAACCCCGAGCCGCCGACCTTCGACAACACCGTGGTGGCGCTGGAGCGTTCGGGAGCGGTACTGCGCCGGGTCTCGGCGGTCTTCTTCAACCAGGACTCCTCCGACACCACCCCCGGCGTCCAGGAACTCGACGCCGAGATCAGCCCCCTGCTGGCCGCGCACGCCGACGCGATCCACCTCGACGCCGCGCTGTTCGCCCGCCTCGACACCCTGCACGAGGCCCGCCACGGACTCGGCCTCGACCCCGAGTCGCTGCGCCTGCTGGAACGCCGGCACACCGCCTTCGTCCGGGCCGGCGCCCGACTGGACGCCGACGGCCAGCGCCGGCTGCGCGAGATCAACGCCGAACTCGCCGCCGACAGCGCCGCGTTCCGCCGCAACACGCACGAGGCCTCACTGGCCGGCGCGGTCGCCGTGGACAGCGCCGACGCCCTCGACGGCCTCCCCGCGGCCGCGGTCGCCGCCGCCGCCGAGAACGCCCGCGCCCTCGGCCAGGACGGCCGCTGGGTGCTCAGCCTGAAGAACTTCTCCAACCAGACCGAACTCGCCTCCCTCACCGATCGCGCCCTGCGCGAGCGCCTGCTCACCGCCTCGCTGCGCCGCGGCCTCGACACCAACGGCCCGCTCGCCGCCAAGATGGCCGCGCTGCGCGCCGAACGCGCCGCCCTGCTCGGCCACCCCACCCACGCCTCGTACGTGGTCGCCGACGAGACCGCCGGCACCGCCGGGGCGGTCGGCGCGATGCTCGGCCGCCTGGTCGCCCCCGCCGTCGCCAACGCCGAACGCGAGGCCGCCGACCTGGCCGCCGCCGCGGCCGCCGACGGCATCGGCGAACTCGCCGCCCACGACTGGGCGTTCTACGCCGAGAAGGTGCGCGCCGAACGCTACGAGGTGGACACCGCGGCGCTGCGCCCGTACTTCGAGCTGGAGCGGGTGCTGCGCGACGGCGTCTTCTTCGCGGCCGGCCTCGCCTACGGGCTGGCCTTCACCGAGCGGCCCGACCTGACGGCGTACCACCCCGACGCCCGGGTCTTCGAGGTGTTCGACGCGGACGGCTCGGGGCTGGGCCTGTTCATCGGCGACTTCCACGCCCGCGAGTCCAAGCGCGGCGGCGCCTGGATGAACGAACTCGTCGCCCAGTCCCGGCTGCTGGGCACCCGCCCGGTGGTCGTCAACAACCTCAACATCGCGCACCCGGCGCCCGGCGAGCCCGCGCTGCTCAGCTGGGACGAGGTGCGGACCCTGTTCCACGAGTTCGGGCACGCGCTGCACGGGCTGTTCTCGGACGTCCAGTACCCGTCGTTCGCCGGGACCGAGGTGCCGCGCGACTTCGTCGAGTTCCCGTCCCAGGTCAACGAGATGTGGATGACCCGGCCCGAGGTGCTGGCCAACTACGCCCGGCACCACGAGAGCGGCGAGCCGCTGGACCCGGCCGTGGTGCGGCGGATGCTCGCCGCCGAGAACTACGGGCAGGGCTTCCGGACCGTCGAGTACCTGTCGGCGGCGCTGCTCGACTGGGCCTGGCACTCGCGGACCGCCGCCGACCCGCTGGTCGAGGACGCGGAGGCGTTCGAGGCCCGGGCGCTCGCCGAGGCGGGCATCGCGGTCGCGGCGGTGCCGCCGCGCTACCGCACCGGGTACTTCAACCACGTGTTCTCGAACGGCTACAGCGCCGGGTACTACGCGTACATCTGGTCCGAGGTGCTGGACGCCGAGACGGTGGAGTGGTTCGGCACCGGCGGGCGCGGCGTGCGGGAGAGCGGGCAGCTGTTCCGGGAGCGGCTGCTGTCGCGGGGCGGGAGCCGGGACGCGCTGGAGTGCGTGCGGGACGTGCTGGGGCGGGAGCCGGAGATCGGACCACTGCTCGCCCGGCGCGGGCTGGAGTAGGCGGAGCCGCGGGGCCGTCGCGCCCCCGGCGCCCGCCGTGCGCGGTCGCCCGCGCGGTTCCCCGCGCCCCCGGCGGGGCGCGGGGACGGTCATCGGGCGAAGACCGGGCCGTAGCCGGGGGCGGGGCGGCCGTCGGGGGTGAGGGCGCAGTAGCCGCCGGTGCCGTGGCACCAGTACCACATGGTCCAGCCGGCGGCGAAGGTGCGCATGGCGGCGACCTGGCGGCGGATCAGTTCGGCGTTGCCGGGGGTGGCGGCGGAGGGCGGGCCCCACTCGCCGACCAGGACGGGGAGGCGGTGGGCGCGGGGGTAGGCGGTGACGGCGGCGGTGTAGTCCTCGACGAAGCCGCCGGCGGGGTCCCAGTCCCGGCCGGCCTCGACGGCGGTGTCGTAGAAGTGCGGGGCGTAGCCGATCCGGTCGGGGCCGGGGCGGGGGTCGGTGAAGGCGGGGAGGCTGGTGGGGACGCCCTGGCCGACCAGCACGGTGGGTTCGACGAACAGCCAGGCGTCGGGGTCCACCCCGCGGACGGCGGTGATCAGGCGGCGGTACATGGCGGCGAGCCGGCCCTGTTCGAGGGCGGCGGAGGCGGCGGCCAGGACGGCCGGGTCGGCGGGGTCGCCGGGGACGGGGCCGAAGGGCTCGTTGAACAGGTCGTAGCCGAGCAGGGCGCGCTTGCCGCGCAGTTCGCGGGCGACGGTGGTGTAGAGGTCGGCCTGGGCGCGGCGCAGGTCGGGGTCGTCGTAGAGGTGGCGGAAGGCGGCCTGCACGGAGGGCTGGAAGTAGCCGGCGAACCAGTCGGCGGGGTCGGGGGTGAAGGGCAGGCCGTCGTCGCGGGTGGCCCAGGCGGGGGCGCCGCCGTCGCCGCCGAGGAAGTACTGGCCGTAGACGTCCTGGTGGTAGTCGACGACGGCGTACAGGCGGTACTTCCCGGCCCAGTCGAGGAGTTGGCCGAGCCGGGCGAGCTGGGCCCGGTCGTAGCGGCCGGGGGCGGGTTCGAGGCGGGACCAGGAGACCGCGATCCGGACCAGGCCGAAGCCGTGCGCGGCGAGTTCGCGCAGGTCGGCCTCGGTGGTCTCGTCGTACTTGTCGAGGTTGAAGCCGCGCAGGTCCAGGACGCGGCCGCGCTGGTCGGTGAAGGCGGTGCGGCCGTCGGCGAGGGTGGTGGCGGAGACCTTGCGGGCGTCGAACGGGCCGCGGTCGGCGGGCGGGCCGGCCGAGACGGTGCCGAGGACGGCGGCGGCGGTGAGCAGCAGGGCGGCGGCGGAGCGGCGGACGCGCACGGGGGCACCTCACGGCGGGGGTGGGGGCGGGGTGCGCCGATCCTGCCGGAGCCGCCTCCGCCGCACAAGAGGTGAGACAAGCTCATGTTTTCCGCGGGCTGTGGGCTGTGGGCTGCGGGCGGCATGCTCGGGGCCGGGGCCGGGGCCGGGGCCGGGGCTCAGGACTCCGGGGCTCGGGGTTCCGGGGCTCGGGGTTCCGGGGCGGCCAGCATCGGCGGCAGGTCGGCGGCGGCGGAGAGCCGCCCCCAGAGCAGGTCGGCCAGAGCCTGCACCATCCGGGCCCGCGGGCAGGGGCGGGTCTCCAGCCACCAGTCGCCGGCCGCCAGCACCATGCCGGTGATCGAGCGGCCCCAGGTCTCGGAGAGCAGCGGGCCCTCCTGGCCGAGGTCGATCTGCTGCTGGATGGCCCGGGTGATCTCCTCGGCGATCTGCCGCAGCGCGGGCGCCAGCGCGTTGCCCGCGCCGGTCGGGTCGCCCGGCTCGGGGTGGGTGAGCAGCCGGTAGACCTGCGGGCGGGACTCGATCGCGGCCAGGTAGACGTCCAGCACGTGCTCGACCCGGTCGCGGCGCTCCAGCGGCTCGTTCAGGGCCGAGCGGACGGCGGCCAGCAGCCCGGCGGTGTGGCGCTGCGTCAGCGCGCCGATCAGGCCGTTCCGGTCGCCGAAGTGCCGGTACAGGATGGGCTTGGTGATGCCGGCCTCGGCGGCGATCGCGTTCATGCTGGCGCTCGGGCCCTCGCGCTGGATGACCCGGTCGGCGGCGTTGAGCAGTTGTTCGCGGCGGGGTTCGGTGGTCATGCGCTGCTCCTCGTGCGGGCGGGTATGCGGCTCGGCGGGCGTTGACACCGGTTACCTATCGGTAGCAGACTCGCCGCCATGTTACCGGAGGTAACAGCGCAGTGGCGTGGACCCTCCGGCCCGCCCGACCGTCTCCTGGAGGCCGACATGACCACCTTCTCGCTCGACCCCGGGCCGGACCAGATCGCCGTCCGCGACTGGCTGCACGGCTTCGCCGCCGACGTCATCCGCCCCGCCGCCGCGGAGTGGGACGAGCGCGAGGAGACCCCCTGGCCGATCATCCAGGAGGCCGCCAAGCTGGGCATCTACTCCCTCGACTTCTACGCCCAGCAGTTCTTCGACCCCTCCGGCGTCGGCATCCCGATCGCCATGGAGGAACTGTTCTGGGGCGACGCCGGCATCGGCCTCGCCATCACCGGCACCACGCTGGCCGCCGTCGCCGTCCTCGCCAACGGCACCGACGAGCAGATCGGCACCTGGGCCCCGCAGATGTTCGGCACCCCCGAGGACGTCAAGGTCGCCGCGTTCTGCTCCTCCGAGCCCGACGCCGGCTCCGACGTCTCCGCGCTGCGCACCCGCGCCGTCTACGACCAGGCCAAGGACGAGTGGGTGATCAACGGCACCAAGACCTGGGCCACCAACGGCGGCATCGCGCACGTCCACGTGGTGGTCGCCACCGTCGACCCCGAACTCGGCTCCCGCGGCCAGGCGTCCTTCATCGTCCCGCCCGGCACCCCCGGCCTCAGCCAGGGCCAGAAGTTCAAGAAGCACGGCATCCGCGCCTCGCACACCGCCGAGGTCGTCCTCGACGGCGTCCGGGTCCCCGGCCACTGCCTGCTCGGCGGCAAGGAGAAGCTCGACACCCGCCTCGCCCGGGCCCGCGAAGGCACCCGGGGCGGCGGCAAGAACGCCGCCATGGCCACCTTCGAAGCCTCCCGCCCCGCCGTCGGCGCCCAGGCCATCGGCATCGCCCGGGCCGCGTACGAGGTCGCCCTCGACTACGCCAAGACCCGGGTGCAGTTCGGGAAGCCGATCATCGAGAACCAGGGCGTCGCGTTCCAGCTCGCCGACATGAAGACCCGGATCGACGCGGCCCGGCTGCTGGTCTGGCGGGCCTCCTGGATGGCCGTCAACAACCAGCCGTTCACCAGCGCCGAGGGGTCGATGTCCAAGCTGTACGCGGGCGAGACCGCCAAGTTCGTCACCGCGCAGGCCATGCAGATCCTCGGCGGCAACGGCTTCACCCGCGAGTACCCGGTCGAGCGGATGCACCGGGACAGCGCCATCTACACCGTGTTCGAGGGCACCAGCGAGATCCAGCGGCTGGTCATCGCCCGGGCGATCTCGGGGGCGCCGATCCGCTGACGGCCCGTCAGCCCTGCCGGGGCGGTGCGCCCGGGGCGGGTCGGCCGGGGCGGGCGGTCCGCCGACGGGCTCCGGGCGGGCGGTCCGTCAGCGGGCTCCGGGCGGGCGGTCCGTCAGCGGGCTCCGGGTGGGCGGTCCGTCAGCGGGCCGACCAGAAGACCAGCCCGGCGGTGGCGGCCCCCACCAGTGCGCCGACCACCGTCTGGGCCGGGGTGTGGTCCCGCAGCACCACGCGGGACCACCCCACCGGCACGACCGCGGGCAGCGCCAGCAGCCACCACGGGCCGAGCGCGATCGCGGTGCAGACGACCGCGCCGCACACCACCGCGGTGTGCACCGACACCTTCCACCAGGCCGTGATCACCAGGAGCGGCACCAGCGAGGCGAACATCGCCAGCACCATCGCCGTCAGGTCGGCCGGGGCGTCCAGCAGGAGCATCGCCAGCAGGCCGGCCAGCACCGAACCCATGACGACCGGGAGCACCACCAGGCGGCGCCGGCGCCGGCCGACGTGCCGGTCCTCGATGCTGCCGCGCCGCATCCCGCGCCGGATGAACCAGGTCGGCAGCACGGCCGCGAACAGCGCCGCGAACGCCGCCCAGGCCAGGCCGGACCAGCCGTGGCGGACCACTCCGATCAGCGGCAGCACCGTCAGGATCACGTTCTTCGGTTCGACCCCGTCGGTGATCCGGCGGGCCCAGCCGCCCTCGGCGCCGGGCGCCGCTCCGGCTGCGGTTCCGGTTCCGGCGGTGTGAACAGGGCTGGACATGCTGCTCCTTCGACCGTGCCGGGCACCGGATGGTGATCCGATCACCGGAGATTGTGCAGCACCGGGGGCCGTCGGGCGCCACCGGGCGGTCAGAACCGCGGCTCGCGGCGCTCCAGGAACGCCGCCAGGCCCTCCCGGACGTCCGGCGCCGTCCGGGACGCGCGCTCCCAGGGCTCCAGGGCGTCCGCCGCGTCCGCCGGGTCGACGGACAGCACGGCCTTGACCGCGCCGATGGTCTGCGGGGAGCGGCGGGCCAGCAGACCGGCGAACTCCCGGGCCCGGGAGTCCAGTTCGGCGGGCGGTAGCACCTCGTCCAGCAGGCCGAACGACTCCGCGCGGGCGGCGGGGAGCAACTCGCCCGAGAACAGCAGGTACTTGGCCCGGGCCGGGCCGACCAGCGCGGCCAGCCGCAGCGTCGGGACCGCCGGGTAGACCACGCCCAGCTTCGCCGGGGTGATGCCGAGCCGGGCGTCCGCGGCGGCCAGCCGCAGGTCGCAGGCCAGCGCCAACTGGCAGCCGCCGCCCACGCAGGCGCCCCGGACCACCGCCAGGGTCGGGCGCGGGAACGCCGCCAGCGCCTGCTCGGCCGCCACGTTCGCGGCGTGGTACGCGCCGGCGGACGCCGGGTCGGCGTACACCCCGGCCAGCTCGGCGATGTCCGCGCCCGCCGAGAACGCGCCCGCCGCGCCGGTCAGCACCAGCACCCGGACGTCCGGGCGCGCCGCCAGCTCCGCCAGCACCCCGGGCAGCGCCCGCCACATCGCGCCGGTCACCGCGTTGCGCCGCTCCGGCCGGTCCAGCAGCAGCGTCGCCACCCGCTCCGGGCCCACCCAGCAGCGCAGGCCCGGCGCGCCGGTGGGCAGTTCGACGTCCCCCGGGCCCGGACGGTCCAGCGGGTGGGCGGTGCTCGCGGGCATGGCGGGCCTCTCGGGGGACGGTGCCGGACGGGCCGTCAGCCTTTCACGCGGGCGCGGGGCGGGCCATGTGATCCGCGTCAACCCTCCGTCGGGCCGGCGCCCTCGCGGACCGCCCGCCACTCCGGGGCCAGCATCGACCAGATCTCCAAGTCCAGCCGGACGCCCAGATGTTCGGTGTGCTTGCGGAGCGTGCCGTCCAGCGTCATGCCCAGCCGCCGGGCCACCGCCCGGCTGCGCAGGTTGACCGTGCTGTTCCACCACTCGGCGCGGTACAGGCCGCGCTCCAGCAGCGCGTAGTCCAGCAGCCGGCGGGCGGCCGCGGTGACCAGGCCGCGGCCCTGGGCGGCGGGCTCGGTCCACACGCCGATCTCGCAGACCCCGGCCGCGGCGTCGAACTGGACGAACATCACGCCGCCCACCAGCGTCCCGTCCAGCCATATCCCGTAGATCCGCCCGGCGTCGGCGGCCTGCTTGTCGGCGAACTTCCGCAGCGTCGCGCGGGCGGACTCCAGGTCGGTGCTGCGGGTCGCCCACGGAATCCACGGATCGACCCCGGCCCGGGCCCGGTCCATGTGCTCCAGGAACTCCTCGGCCTGCCACGGCTCCAAGGGGCGGAGCTCGGCGTCCTCGGCGAGCGCTACGGCGTACATCGGCATCCCCTCGCGGTACACGGCAGTGGTGCACGGCCGTGGTGCATGGCAGTGGTGCACGGCCGTGGTACATAACAAACGTTTGGTAGGTACCCTAGCGCGCATGACTCCACCCGCACGGGGCGACCACGAAGCACGCCGGCGCGACGTCTCGGAGGCGGTGTGGCGGGTGCTCGCCGACCGCGGCTTCGGCGGCCTGACCCTGCGCGCGGTGGCCGCCGAACTCGGCGCCTCCACCGGCCTGCTCACCCACTACTTCCCGCACAAGCGGGCCCTGGTCGCCCACGCGCTGGAGGTCCTCGACCGGCAGGCCGCCGAACGCCACCGGCCCGCGACCGAGGCCGCCGCCGGCGCCCGGGGCCTGCCCGTGCTGCGCGCCGCGCTGCTCGACATCCTCCCGCTGGACGCGGAGGGCGCCGCCGCCAACCGGATCTGGGTCGGCTCCTGGGACGCCGCCCTCGGCGACGCCGAGCTCACCGCCGGGCACGCCGAGCGCTACCGCCGGGCCCGCCGGCGGATGGCCGGGCTCTGCGCCGAGGCCCAGGAACTCGGCGAACTCCCCGCCGACCGCCCGGCCGAGGAACTGGCCGCGCGGGCCCAGTCCTTCGCGCTCGGGCTGGTGGTGCAGGCGCTGTTCGCCCCCGGGGAGTTCCCGCCGGAGCGCCAACGCGTGCTGCTGGACGGATTCCTGGCCGACCTGGCGGCGGGGCGGGAGCATGTGCGCGGCGGGACGGGGTAGGCGGTCCGCGGGGCCGGGGAGTGCTCGTCCGGTGGTGACGGGGCCGGTCGGAGTGGGTGGGCGCCCCCAGCAGGATTCGAACCTGCGACCTACCGCTTAGAAGGCGGGTGCTCTATCCGCTGAGCTATGGGGGCCGGGGTGCTGACGTCGGCCCGCTTGCCGGGCCTGGGCCGGGACGGGATGTTCCGGGACAGGATACGGGTGTTCAGTTCCGCCCCCTGGACTTCGAAGACCGGACCGGGGTGTGTCGGCCTCCTCGGGGCGGTCCGATAATCGCAGGTAGTGCCGGGGAGTGCAGCGGTCTACCGGCTCTCGGAGCGGGACGTTGTGCAGTCGTTACGGGGCTGCGACCCCACCCGTTATGGATTCGGCGGGGCAATCGCCCCGAGCGGCCGGTGGGTGGGGGCGCGTTTAGGGGTTCCATCGGTCGGATGACATGGACGGGGCGAGTCGAGGGCCACCCGTTCGTGGTTTCGGGGGTGGACCCGGGGTGTCCGGAGGGTGTGCGGGCGGTCACCGGAAGGGGTGGTCGGCGCGGGTGCCCGAACGGTCCTTGCGGGGGAAGGGATGCGGGGTCGGAGCGCCGGGCGGGGCGCGGGTCGGGGCGCAGGTTGGGGTGCGGGTCGGGGCCGGGAGTGGCATTTGTCCGGGGTGGTCGTTTTGTTGTCGTGGACACGGCATTGAAATGGTCGATTTTCGACCGGAAAACGATTCAATTCACTCGGGGGAGTTACTCCGGTTTTCCACAGGGCGGAGTTGTCCACAGGCGGGCGGAAGGTGCTGGTGCGGATTTCCCGGAAGACGGAGGATCTTTCCCGGCGGGGATTCCGCCGGGAAAGGGCACCGGTCGCCGCGGCCGGGAACGGAGGAGTCGGAATGGACGAGGCACTGGTGACGATGGTCGGCAACGCCGCGTCGGGCGTGACGTACCGGGAGACGCCCGGCGGGGTGGCGGTGGCGAACTTCCGGCTCGCCGCGCGGGAGCGGCGCTACGACCGGGAGCGCGGCGACTGGACGGACGGCGGGACGACCTGGGTGACGGTGGTGGCCTGGCGGGGGCTCGCAGCCAACGTGGTCGGTTCGGTGAACAAGGGCGATCCGCTGGTGGTGAGCGGGCGGCTGCGGGTCCGCGAGTGGGGGGAGGAGGGCAGCCGGCGGACGGAGGTGGAGATCGACGCCCGCTCGATCGGCCACGACCTGGCCCGGGGCACCTCGGTGTTCCGGCGCGCGCTGGAGGGCAAGTCGGCGCCGGGGCGGGGGGGTTCGGGCGCGGGGCCGGCCGGGAGCGGCATGCCCGTCCGCGCTTCGGACGGCGCTTCCGACGGTGGTGCGGCGGCGGTGCCGGTGCCGGCGGCGGGCGGGCCGCGGGCGGTGCGGCTGGTCGGGGAGGCGGTGCCGGAGTGGATCGTGGCGGCGGTCGCGGCCCGGCGCCGGGCGGAGGAGGCCGCCGCGGCCGGCGGCGGTGCGGGTGAGGCGGCCGGGGAGGGAGGTGCGGGTGTGGCGGAGGAGGTTCTGAACTGACGTAATCGGGGCACTTCTTGAGCCGGGAGGTGCAATCCTGATTGCCGCGGAGGCGCCCCGTGGCTTTATGTCGACTCATCAACTTCCCTTGCGGAAGAGCTCTTTGATAACAGAACAGCCACGAAATCGTCCTGATTCGCTACGGGCGTGAACCGGTCGGGGCGTGTCAATAGGATGCGTCTGGTCCACACACGTGCAGCGGCGCCACAGGGGGTGCCGCTTTGCAGGGGGCGGGTTGCCGAAGGCATGTCGCCGCCCGGAGGGATCGCAGATGTTCCACAAGCAGGGGCGGGTCGTCTCCCGCATAGCAGCTGTCATGCTCGCGTCGGGTCTTGCCGTCGGGTCGAGCCTGGTCGCGTCCGGTACGGCGTTCGCGGCGGACCCCTCCTCGGGTGTCACGGCGAAGCTGGACGGCGGCATCCGCTACGGCGAGAAGATCGAGCACGAGGTCCGCCCCGGTCGCTGGCTGCCGGTGACCGCCGGGCAGTTCAACCTCAAGGTGACCGGCACCGACACGATCCTGCAGGTGTACTGCATCGACCTGCTCAACGACACGCTCAAGGACGCGACCTACCACGAGACCGACTGGGCCTCGACCTCGCTGTCCCAGCCGGAGAAGGTCAAGGCCAAGGCCGGCCCGAAGATCCAGTGGCTGCTCGAGCACTCCTTCCCGAACGTCGACGAGGGCGCGCTCGGCAAGGCCTCCGGCATCGACGGCCTCACCAAGGACGACGCGGCCGCGGCCACCCAGATCGCCATCTGGCACTACTCCGACCCGAACGTGCCGACCAAGCAGAGCGACGACCACGACAAGGCCAAGAAGTTCACCGACTGGCTGATCGCCCAGGCCGACGCCAAGGGCGGCGCCGAGGAGCCGAAGCCCTCGCTCGCCCTCAACCCCGGCTCGGTGGCCGGCAAGAGCGGCGACCTGCTCGGCCCGATCACCGTCACCACCGGCGGCAGCACCGACAGCGTCACCGTCGCGCTCGACAAGAAGGGCACCGACGCGGGCGTCACCCTCGTCGACAAGAACGGCGCCGCGGTGAAGAACGCCAAGAGCGGCGACCAGCTGTTCGCCAAGGTCCCGGCCGGTGCCGCCGCCGGCACCGCGAACGTCACCGCCGACGCCACCGCCACCATCAACCTCGGCCGGGCCTTCGTCGGCGACGACAACGGCAAGCACAGCCAGACCCTGATCCTCGCCGGCACCGACAAGGTCAAGGTCAACGCCCTCGCCGCGCTGACCTGGGCGCCCAAGGGCCCGATCCCGGCCGCCACCGCCAAGGTCGACTGCACCCAGGGCGCGCTGGTCCTCACCGCCACCAACAAGGGCGACCAGGACTGGACGTTCACCGTCGGCGGCAAGAACGTCACCGTGAAGCCCGGCGCCACCCAGGACGTCACCCTCCCGGTCGAGGAGGACACCGCCTACAAGTTCACCGTCACCGGCCCCGGCGGCTTCTCGCAGACCTTCAGCGGCGTGCTGAACTGCAAGACCGACAGCAACACCCTGCCGCCGGCCAGCCCGTCGGCGACCCCGTCCACCGCCCCGTCGCCCAGCCCGACCGGCCCCGAGCTGGCCTCCACCGGCGGCGGCATGGGCTCCGGCCTGACCGCCACGCTGGCCGGCGTGCTGCTCGTCGCCGGCGGTGCCGCGGTCTACGGCATGCGCCGCCGCGGCCGCCACAGCCGCACCTCCTGAACCACCAGCTGAACCCCGTCCGGCGCCCGCGCCGGACGGGGGACGGCCCCGCCGCCCGGCTCCGGGCGGCGGGGCCGTTCGCATGACGGGCGCCCGCAGCCGGCGGCCCGGCGGGGCCGCGGACGCCCGGGAGCGGCGTTCGGGTCGGCCCCGGCCTTACGGCACAATGGAAGGCTGCAAGCCGATTACTCACGACGACGCCGGAGCGATCTCAACGTGGCGGAATACATCTACACCATGCGCAAGGTGCGCAAGGCACACGGCGACAAGGTCATCCTTGACGACGTGACGCTCAGCTTCCTCCCCGGGGCGAAGATCGGCGTCGTCGGCCCCAACGGCGCCGGTAAGTCGACCGTGCTGCGGATGATGGCGGGCCTCGACCAGCCCTCCAACGGCGACGCCTTCCTCTCGCCGGGCTTCACCGTCGGCATGCTCCAGCAGGAGCCCCCGCTCGACGAGTCCAAGAACGTCCTGGAGAACGTCCAGGACGGCGTCAAGGAGACCAAGGCCAAGCTCGACCGGTTCAACGAGATCGCCGAGCTGATGGCGACCGACTACTCCGACGAGCTGCTCGCCGAGATGGGCACCCTCCAGGAGGACCTGGACCACGCCAACGCCTGGGACCTCGACGCCCAGCTCGAGCAGGCCATGGACGCGCTGGGCTGCCCGCCCGGCGACTGGCCGGTCACCAAGCTCTCCGGCGGCGAGAAGCGCCGTGTGGCGCTGTGCAAGCTGCTGCTGGAGCAGCCCGACCTGCTGCTGCTCGACGAGCCCACCAACCACCTGGACGCCGAGTCGGTGAACTGGCTGGAGCAGCACCTCGAGAAGTACCCCGGCACCGTCGTCGCCGTCACCCACGACCGGTACTTCCTGGACAACGTCGCCGAGTGGATCCTGGAGCTCGACCGCGGCCGCGCCTACCCGTACGAGGGCAACTACTCCACCTACCTGGAGACCAAGCAGACCCGTCTCAAGGTCGAGGGCCAGAAGGACGCCAAGCGCGCCAAGCGGCTCAAGGAAGAGCTGGAGTGGGTCCGCTCCAACGCCAAGGGCCGCCAGGCCAAGTCGAAGGCCCGCCTCGCCCGCTACGAGGAGATGGCGGCCGAGGCCGACAAGATGCGGAAGCTGGACTTCGAGGAGATCCAGATCCCGCCGGGCCCGCGCCTGGGCAGCGTCGTCATCGAGGTCGACAAGCTCCAGAAGGCCTTCGGCGACAAGGTCCTGATCGACGACCTCAGCTTCACCCTGCCGCGCAACGGCATCGTCGGCGTGATCGGCCCCAACGGCGCGGGCAAGACCACCCTGTTCAAGATGCTCCAGGACCTGGAGACGCCGGACGGCGGCACGGTCAAGGTCGGCGAGACCGTCAAGATCAGCTACGTCGACCAGACCCGCTCCAACATCGACCCGAAGAAGACCCTGTGGGAGGTCGTCTCCGACGGCCTCGACTGGATCAACGTCGGCCAGGTCGAGATGCCGTCCCGGGCCTACGTGTCCGCGTTCGGCTTCAAGGGCCCGGACCAGCAGAAGCCGGCCGGGGTGCTCTCCGGCGGTGAGCGCAACCGCCTCAACCTGGCGCTGACCCTCAAGCAGGGCGGCAACCTGCTGCTCCTCGACGAGCCGACCAACGACCTCGACGTCGAGACCCTGTCCTCGCTGGAGAACGCGCTGCTGGAGTTCCCCGGCTGCGCCGTGGTCATCTCCCACGACCGCTGGTTCCTGGACCGGGTGGCCACCCACATCCTCGCCTACGAGGGCGAGAGCAAGTGGTTCTGGTTCGAGGGCAACTTCGAGTCCTACGAGAAGAACAAGGTCGAGCGCCTGGGCGCGGACGCCGCCCGCCCGCACCGCGCGAGCTACAAGAAGCTGACCCGCGGCTGACACCGGGGCGCAACGTCGGCCCGGCAGACTGCCCCCGCGGGCGGGCTGCCGGGCCGCCGCCCGTAGGCTGCCCAGCGGGTACCTCCGGGTACAGAGAATTCGAGGAGAACACCGTGGCTCGCCACATCTACGCCTGCCCCCTGCGGTGGTCCGACATGGACGCCTTCGGCCACGTCAACAACGTGGTCTTCCTGCGCTACCTGGAGGAGGCCCGGATCGACTTCATGTTCACCCAGGCCGCCGAGGCCGGGGCCGGGGAGTTCGCGGGCGGCTCCGTGGTGGCGCGCCACGAGATCGACTACCGGCGGCCGCTGGTGCACCGCCCCGAGCCGGTCACCATCGAGACCTGGGTGACGAAGATCGGCGGCGCCTCGCTGACGGTCTCCTACGAGATCAAGGACGTCGCCGCCGACGGCACCGAGACGGTCTACGTCACCGCCTCCACCGTGGTCGTCCCCTACAACCTCGCCGAGGGCCGCCCGCGCCGGATCAGCCCGGTCGAGCGGGAGTTCCTGAGCCGGTTCACCGACGAGCAGCCGGCCGACTGCGCCGCCGCCTGACCGCGCCCGCCGCCCCGTCGAAGACCCGCCGAAGAAACGAGCTGAACCGGTGACCGTGCAGACCCGACTCGACCTCGCCGACCGGCAGGAGGCCGCCGACCTGGCCGCCTTCCTCGGCCGGCTGCTGCGCTTCGACCGGGCCGCGGCGGTCCGCCTCCAGGCGGTGCCGGGCGCGGACGGCGGCGGGGTGCTGGCGGTGTTCGGGCGGCTGCCGCTCGGCGGCTCCGCGGTCCTCGCGGTGCGCACCGTGCGGCTGGCCGGGCCGGCCGGGCCGGCCGACCTGACCGTCTCCGCCGGGCAGTTGCTGGAGTCGGTGGACGAGCCGGGCGCCGGGCTCGGACTGCCCGCGCCCGTCACCGGACCGGCCTGGGCCGGGCTGCTCCCGCCGCGCTCCGGCTGGCAGCCGCTCGGCCGGCCCCCGGTCGAGCGGGTGGTGGGCGAAGTGCTCGCCGCCGTCGCGGAGTTCAAGCGGCGCACCGCCGAGGTGCCCGAGCACCACCGGACCAGGCAGGCGGTCGACGCGATCGCCGACGAGATCTGGTCCCGGCCGCTGGCGGCCGCCGAGGGCCTGCCGCTGCGGGCCGCGCACGCCGCCCACGCGATCGGGTTCCTGCGGCCCGGCGTCGAGCTCGCCGCCCACCGGGCCGGGGCCTGGCTGCGGCTGGACGCGCCCGCCGGGTCCGTCGCGCTGCGCACCGCCGCCGCGCCCGGCGCGGGACTGGGGCTCAGCCCGCTGCGCTGAGGACGCCCGGGAAGGACGCCCGGCGCCAGCCCGGGGCTCAGCCCGCGGTGTTGACCATCGAGGCGGCGGCGTACGTCAGGTAGTTCCACAGCTCGCGGTCGGCCTCGGCGGGCAGCGCCAGCTCGTCCAGGGCGGCGCGCATGTGCCCCAGCCAGGCGTCGTGGGCGGCCCGGTCGACCCGGAACGGGGCGTGCCGCATCCGCAGCCGGGGGTGGCCGCGGCGCTCGCTGTAGGTGCGCGGACCGCCCCAGTACTGCATCAGGAACAGCGCGAAGCGCTCCTCGGCGGGGCCGAGGTCCTCCTCCGGGTACATCGGGCGCAGCAGCTCGTCCTGGGCGACACCGCGGTAGAAGAGGTGCACCAGCCGGCGGAAGGTCTCCTCCCCGCCGACCTGGTCGTAGAAGGTCTCCTCTGGTGCGGTGGTGGTCTCGCGCCCGGTGTCAGTCACCCGTCCATGGTCGCAGACGCCGACGGGGGCCGTACACCGGGACTTCCGGCGTACGACCCCCGTCCCGGGACGGGGGCGGCTACGCGTCGTCCCAGTTGAAGAAACGCCAGGCCACGGCGCACAGCACCGCGGTGAAGGCGAGCAGGATGCCCATCGCGGGCAGTGCGTCGGCGAGGCCGCCGCCCTGGCTGAGCACCGACTTGGCGGGCACGATCAGGTAGCGCAGCGGCAGCGCCCGGGAGATGTCCTGCAGCCAGCTCGGGGCGAAGTCCAGCGGGATGAACGCGCCGCCGAGGAAGGACATCGGCAGGATGATCAGCTGGTTCATGCCGTTCGCCGACTCCTCGGTCTTCGCCAGCGAGCCGGTGACCAGGCCGATCGACATGAACGCCAGGGTGGCGCAGACCACCAGCGGCAGCACCAGCCACCAGTTGCCGGTGAGCTTGAGCCCGAAGTAGTCGATCTGCGCGACCATCAGGAACAGCCCGGTCTGGGCCAGCGCGACCAGCACGCTGACCAGCACCCGGGCGCCGACGATGGTGCCCGCCGAGATGGGCGCCAGCCGCAGGCGGCGCAGCACCCGCTTCTTGCGCCAGGTGACCAGGGTGAAGGACGCGCCGTAGACCGCGCCCATGGCGACGGCGTAGGCGAGCAGGCCCGGGGTCAGGTACTGGATCGGCTTGGTGGAGTCGTCCTCGACCTTGGAGGCGTCCAGGGTGTACTTCGCCGGGGTGTTCGAGGCCGCCTGGTTGGCGCCGTCCACCAGGGAGTTGACGATGCCCACCACGGTGGCGGACTTGACCTGGTCGGCCTGGCTGAAGCGGAGCACCAGGGTGCCGTCCGGCTTCTGCGCCACCAGGCCGTCCAGGTCGCCCTTCTTGACCTTGGCGAGGGCGTCCGCCTCGTCCAGGCCGGTGGTGATCTCCAGCGCGTCCAGCGCGCCCTCGGCGTGCGCCTTGGCGTCGTCGAGCACCTTGACCTGGCCGATCTCGGCGACCTTGACGTGCGAGGTGCCGCCGCCCTTGTAGAGGACGCCGAACAGCAGCAGGAACATCAGCGGCAGCGCGAGGGTGAAGAACAGGGTGCCCTTGTCGCGCAGGAAGCCCAGCAGCATCACCCGGGACAGGCCGACGAAGGCGTTGGCCTTCTCCTTGCCCGCGGCGGCCGGGGCGGGTGCGGGGGCCGGGGGCCGTTCGGTGGCGGTCATGCCCGGTACTCCCGTCCGGTCAGCTGGAGGAAGACGTCCTCCAGGGTGGCGCCGCGGACCTCGAGGCCGCGCAGGGCGTTCTGCTCGGCCAGCACGGCGAGCACCGGTCCGGGCTCGGCGGTGGACAGCGCCAGCGTGACGCTGTCGTCCTCCAGGTTGGCGTACACCGCGCCCGCGGCGGCGAGCAGTTCGCGCACCCGGTCGACGGCCAGCTGCCCGGACTCGATCCGGACCCGGACGGTGTCGTCGATCTCGCGGACCAGCGCGGCGGGGGCGCCGGTCTTCAGCACCTTGCCGTGGTCCATCACCGCGACGCGGTCGCAGAGGATCTCCGCCTCGTCCAGGTAGTGGGTGGTCAGCACCACGGTGCGGCCCTCGGCGTTGATGTCGCGCAGCAGGTCCCACAGGTTGCGGCGGGCCTGCGGGTCGAGGCCGGTGGTCGGCTCGTCCAGGAACACCAGCTCCGGGTCGTGCACCAGCGCGCAGGCGATCGACAGGCGCTGGGCCTGGCCGCCGGACATCTTGTCGGTCAGCACGTTCGCGGACTCCGTCAGCCCGACCCGCTCCAGCATCGCGTCGGCCGCCTTCGGGCCGATGCCGTAGAACGAGGCGAAGGTGCGGATGGTCTCGCGCGCGCTCAGCTTGTTGAAGAACGCGGAGGCCTGGAACTGCACGCCGATCCGCGGCAGCAGCTTCGGGTTGCGCGGCCACGGCGACAGGCCGAGCAGCTCGACCCGCCCCTCGTCCGCCTCCCGGATGCCCTCCAGGATCTCCAACGTGGTGGTCTTGCCCGCACCGTTCGGTCCGAGCAGGCCGTAGAACTCGCCAGTCCGGACGGAGAGCGAGACTCCGTCGACGGCCTGGACATCCCCGTACCGCTTCCGGATCCCGTCCGCGGTTATTGCATCACTCATGGGGCGAAGCGTAGGGGGTGGGGGTGTTCCCCGACGAGGGCTCCTGTGCGAATTCTGAGCTTTCCGTGTCGATCGGGTGCGGACGGCGGCCCCGGCCGGGGAGCGAACTCCCCGGTCCGGGGCCGGTGGTGAGGTGCCGTCAGGTCCGACGGGCCGTCAGGCCAGGTGCACCGTGATGGTGGTCCAGGCGCCGACGTGGATCCGGTCGCCGTCGTTCAGCGGGATCGCGGTGTGCGGCGGCAGGGTGTCCGGGCCGCCGTTCATGGTGGTGCCGTTGGTGGAGTCCTGGTCGACCACCACCCAGCTGCCGTCCGGCTGTTCGGCCAGCAGCGCGTGGTGGTGCGAGGCGCCCGGGTCCTCCGGGGCGACCGACAGGTCGATCTCCGGCACGGTGCCGCGCTGCTGGCTGCGCCGCCCGATCCGCAGCTGGCCCCGGCCGGTCAGCGGGACCCGGCGCTCCGAGGTGTACTGCGGGAAGTACAGGCCGGCCGCCTCCGGGCCGCTGCGGGTCATCATGTCGGTGAAGTACTCGTGGTCGGGCGCCACCACGGCGAACCAGGTGCCGCGCTGCGCCGCGCCGCCGCCCGGCTGCCCGGGCGGG
Organism: Kitasatospora sp. NRRL B-11411; assembly: GCF_000721345.1. Taxonomy (NCBI): domain Bacteria; kingdom Bacillati; phylum Actinomycetota; class Actinomycetes; order Kitasatosporales; family Streptomycetaceae; genus Kitasatospora; species Kitasatospora sp. NRRL B-11411. Next base: position 35,531 of record NZ_JOGH01000108.1, read on the forward strand.
GTGAGCCGGAAGGACGTCCCGGAGTCCGGGCCCTGGCCCGGCTGCGGCCGCCCGCCCGCCGGGGGCGCGGACGGCTCGGCGTACACCGGGCCGGTGCGCTCGTAGTCGACGTCCGGGAACCCCGCGGCCGGAGGCTTCTCGAACGACGGCGCGGCCGGCCCGCCCGGGGCGGCCTGCGCGGCCGGGTAGCCGGGGCGCTCGTACGGCGACGGCTGCTGCGGCTGGGGGCGCTCGTACGGGGACTGCGGCGGCTGCGGGGCGGGCGGCTGCTGCTCGTACGGGGGCCGCTGCTGCTCGTAGGGCGACTGCGGCTGGGGCTGCGGCGGCTGCGGGCGCTCGTACGGCGAGGGCGCCGGCGGGTCGAACGCGGTCGGCGGGGCCGGGGGCGCGGCGGCGGGCGGCGGGAAGCCGTAGCCCTGCTGCTGGGCCGGCGGCGGGGGCTGGTGGCCCGGCGGCGCGGCCGGCGGCTGCTGGCCGAACGGGGCGGCCGGGGCGGGCGCGGCGCCCGGCGGGCGGGCGGAGGTGGCCAGGTTGTAGTCGTAGCCGCACTCCTCGCAGTACCGGCCGCTCTGCGGGCTGCGGCAGATCGGGCAGGTGACCAGGCCCGCGGTGGGCGGGGGCGGCGGCGGGGCGCCGTACGGTCCGGGCGCGCCGGGCGCGCCGGGGGCGCCGGGC
>NZ_JOGH01000109.1:0-42106 GCF_000721345.1 Kitasatospora sp. NRRL B-11411
CCTGCACACCATCCGCCACACCAGCGGTTCCTGGCAGACCGCCGGCGCCATCCCGCTGACCGGCGTCTACGGCAACCACTACGCCGCCAGCATCACCGGCACCCTCTGACCTTCGGCTTCTGACCGACCGACCGGACGGCTCGGCCGCCTCGCCACCACGGCGCGGCGGCCGGGCCGTCCGGCGTTCGGTCCCGGCATTCGGCCTCCGCTCCGCGGCGAGGGCCGACACGTCAACCGGCGGCCCGCCGAATTCACTCCACCGGGCGTCGAACATCCTTGCTGTGGCGTGGAGTTGGCGCAGCACGGGCGCAACTCTGGCGAATGCCGGGTGATCTGGGGGAATTCCGTCGGCCGGGGATCTCCGGAGGGGTGAACGCGAGTGCAATTCGGATACGAATGTTCGAATCTGACGGATCGACAGGTCCCTTGGCGCTGCCTAGCGTTCGGGATGTTCGGGCCAGCGAAATGCCCCGGCGGACGCCATCACATCCCCGGGGCGAGGCCGAAGTCCGTCTGAAAGCTTCGACATGTTCCATTTTACCGGCTGGGCGGGCGCCGCTGTCGCCGTTCCCGCGCTTCTCGTCGTCCTGGTCCTCGCCCGGCTGCTCTTCGCCGGCTCCGACCGCGCCTCGACCGGCCGCCACCGGGCCGGCGTCCGCACCCCGTCGGTACCGGCCCCGGCACCAGCCTCGGCCCCGGCGCCCGGTCCGGCGTCGGCTCAAGCTCCTCCGGCTCCGGTTCCGGTTCCGGTTCCGGTGCTGCGGGGCCCGAACACGCTGCCGCTGTGCTCCCGGTACCGGCGGCCGATGTCCGTCCGCACGCTGCACCGGACGATCATGCCGAGGTTCCCGGTCTTCCACGGCCCCGCCGTCCGGCTCGCCGTCCGTCGGGCCCCGCGCCCCGTCCCCCGCCCGGTCGCGCGTCCCGCCGCCTGCCCGGTCGACCGTCCGAACGCCGTCCCGCGCGTCATGCCGCTGTGGGCCGCGCACGCCGGGGGAGCGGGGGAGGGCGGGGCGTGAGGGGGTTACCTGACGATGCTCTTGCCGATGCTGGGGAGCACGAAGTCCTGGATCAGGCCCTTGGCGTCGCGGACCAGGGGGCGGAAGACCCGGTAGCGGGAGAGGTTGATGAGGCGGCCGACCAGGGGGGTGGAGCGGCGGACGAACTCGCGGGTGCGCTCGGTGTCGGGGGTGCGGTCGAAGACCCAGTAGAGGACGACGACCATCAGGTGCAGCCAGAGCACGTCGGGCAGCAGCTCGACGAGTTCGGCGTCGAGCTTGGGGGCGAGTTCGGAGCCCTGGAGCACGTCGCGGAAGAGTTCGACGGCGGTGGCCCGGGCCGGGTGGGACTCGTTGGAGAAGGGGCTGAGCGAGCTGGTCGGGTCGGCGGCGGTGCGGAAGAACTGGGCCGAGAACTCGTGGTACGGGGCGGCGGTGTCGATCCAGGACTCGATGGCGATCTGCAGGCGTTCGGCGAAGTCGCGGGTGCCGGCCATCCGGATCCGGGCGTCGGCGGCGTGCTCGTAGGTCATCCGGTCGTAGAAGCCCTGGATCAGGAACTCCTTGGCCGAGAAGTAGTAGTACGCGCTGCCGACCGAGACGCCGGCCTCGGTGGCGATCGCGCGCATGGTGGTCTTCTCGTAGCCGCGTTCCCGGAACAGCCGCATCGCGGTCTCCAGGATCAGCGCGCGGGTGGCCTCGCTCTTGTCGGTCTTCGGCTGGGCCCGGCCGCCCGCCAGCTCGCCGGACGCGGGCAGGCCGGTCGCCTGCTCGTCCTTGTCGCTCGCGTTCTCCACGCCACCGGACCCTACCGGGCGCCGATGACTCCCCTGCTGGCCGTTTCCTGCCACCTCGCCCCGCCCGATCCGGTTTCGTCGTGGTCTCCTACGGCCCGAGCCTAGCCCGGACCGGGACAACTCCGGACCGGGAGGGCGAATCGGAAACGGGGGGCGACGCGCCCGGTGCCCCCCGGCACCGGGTCGGTCGTGCAGGCGGGTCGCCGGCCCGTCCGGTGCCGGAGGCCGGCCGGACGGCTCCCTGCCGGCGGCCGGGAGCCAGCGTTTCGAACGCGTTCAAAACACCGTGGACGACTCTAGGGCATCGGTTCGGACACGCTCAACCCCCGGACCGGAAAAGGTCCGGCGGCGGGTGTGCGAGGCTGGCCGCATGCCCGACCCCACCCCGCCCCCGGCCGCCCTGCGCGAGGGCGGCGCCGCGGACGCCGCCGCCGTCGCCGGGCTGTACACCGCCGGCCGCCGCAGCGCGTACGCCGCCCTGCTGCCGGCGGAACTGCTGGACGCCGACGCCGCCGAGCAGGAACTGCTCTGGACGCTGCGGCTGGACGCCGACTACGGGGCGCCCGCCGACACCCCCGTCCTGCTGCTCGCCGAGGACCCGGACGGCACCGCCGTCGGCTTCGCGTACCTGGTGCCGGACGGCGGCGCGGTGCGGCTGGAGCAGCTGCACGTCCGCCCCGACCGGGCCGGCGGCGGGATCGGCACCCTCCTGCTGCGCGCCGCGCTGGACCGCTTCCCGCAGGCGCCCGTCCGGCTGGACGTGCTGGCCGCGAACCGGCGGGCGGTGGCGTTCTACGAGCGGCACGGTGCCCGCCGCCTCGGCCGCGGCACCGCGCACTTCCCGGACGGGTCGCGGCTGCCCGAGTACCGGTACGGCTGGCGCTGACGGGCCGTCAGGCAGCTTGGAGGGAAGGGGAGTTGTCCGGTCGGCGGGCGGCCAGCCGGGCGGCGAGGCCCAGGGCGAGGGCGGCGGCGCAGACGGGCAGCAGGTAGCCGGTGCCGGGGGCGGTGTGCTGGGCGAAGGCGCCGCCGAGGGTCGCGCCGGTGGAGATGCCGACCAGGATCGCGGAGACCGCCAGCGCCATCCCCTCGGTCAACCGGTGGGCGGGCAGCAGGCGTTGGGCCAGCGTCATGCCGCTGACCATGGTCGGCGCGGTGCCCGACCCGGCCGCCAGCAGGGCCGCGCCCAGCAGCGGCACGCCCGCCCCGGACAGGCCCGCCGCCAGCGGCAGCAGCATCAGGGCGGTCATCGCGCCGGTACCCAGCGCCAGCCGGAGCGCCGCCGGGCGGCGCGGCCGGACCGCGCCGAACACCAGCCCCGACACGCAGGACCCGGCCGCCACCAGGGCCAGCAGGCCGCCGCCCGCCGACTGCCGGCCGAGCGCGTCGGTGTAGGCGAGCGTGGTGACCTCCATCGCGCCGAACAGCACCCCGGCGGACAGGAACACCGCGAGCAGCGGCGGCAGGCCCGGCGTCCGGAACAACCCCCGGGTAGCAGAGGGGGTTCGAATGGCCGGGGGTGGTTCGGTGGCGCGCTGGGCGGCGAACAGCAGGGTGCCGACGGTGCCGAGCACCCGGGCGGCGAGCAGCCCGGCCTCGGGGGCGACGGCGGTGCACAGGGCCATGCCGAGCACCGGTCCGGCCATGAAGCACAGCTCGTCCAGCGACTGCTCCAGCGCGTTGGCCCGGTGCAGCACGGCCGGGTCGGCGCGGTGCAGGTGCGCCCAGCGGGCCCGGGCCATGCCGCCCAGGTCGGGGCTGCTGCCGGAGAGCGCCCAGCACAGGAAGAGCGTCCAGGCGGGCGCCCCGGAGCGCACGCACAGCAGCAGCCCCGCCGTCGGCAGCGCGGTGGCCAGCACCGCGGGCACCGCGACCCGGGCCTGGCCGAGCCGGTCGACCAGCCGTCCCAGCAGCGGCAGCAGCGCCGCGCCCGCCAGCACGCCGACCGCGGAGACCGACCCGGCCAGCGCGTAGGAGCCGCGCCGGTCGGCGACCAGCACCACGACGCAGACGCCGTTCATCGCCAGGGCGAGCCGGCCGAGCAGCCCGGACAGCGTGAAGGTCAGGGTGCCGGGGGCGGCGAACACCGGGCGGTAGCGGGCGAGCGGCAGCGACAAGGAGGGGCTCCAGGGTGAGGTGGGGGGCCTCCAGCCTCGGGGCGGGGGAGCGGGGGCGTCCAACACCCGTTCCGCCGGATTCACCGGATCCTGTTGTTAATCTTCCGGGCGTGCCCCGAGACCTCCACCCCCGCCTGCTGCGCAGCTTCGCCGCCGTCGCCGAGACCCTGCACTTCGGCCGCGCCGCCGAGCGGCTGCACCTGGCCCAGCAGGCCGTCAGCCGCGACGTGCAGGCACTGGAACGGGAGTTGGGCTGCGTGCTGCTGCACCGCTCCACCCGCAGCGTCGAGTTGACCGAGGCGGGCGCGGCCCTGCTGCCCAAGGCCCGCCACCTGCTGGAACTGCAGGCCGAGATCGCCGCACTGGGCGACACCCGGGCGCTGCTGGTCGACCTCAACAGCCAGGACTGGGGGCCGGACCACGCCGCCGAACGGGTGCTCACCGCGGCCCGCCGGCGCTGCCCGGAGGTCGAGCTGCTGGCCCGCTACTGCGGCGGACTCGCCGCCGCCGCAAGGGAGTTGGCGGCCCACCGGCTGGACGCCTCGTTCGGCCGGTACGCCGGACTGCCCGCTGCCGACCGGGCCCGGCTGGCGCACCTGCCGGTCCGGCTGGAGCCGATGGCGGTCTTCCTGCCGTCCGGGCACCCGCTGGCCGCGCTGCCCGCCGTCCCGCTGGCCGCGCTCGCCGGGCACCCGGTGGACGTGTTCGCCGGTCAGCCCGCCACCGCCGAGTGGACCGACCTCGGCCTGCGGCTGCTCGCCGCGCACGGTCTGACGGCCGCGCCCGGACGCACCCCGCCGGTCGGGACCGCCGAGTTCGCGCGCTACCTGGCCCGGCACGGCGACCCGGTGCTGACCAGCGCCGGGGCGCAGGACTCGCCGGGCGCGGTGGTCCGGCCGCTGGTCGACCCGGTGCCGCTCAGCCTGGTCGGCCTGGTGCACCGGCCGGGCGGGCGCCACCCGGGGCTGGCCGCGCTGCGCGCCTGCGCGGCCGAACTGGCCGCCGCCGAGGGCTGGTTGAGCCGCCCGCCGGACAGCTGGCTGCCGGCCGAGGACGCGGCGCTGCTGTAGGCCGGACGCGCCGCTGCAGGTCGGGTGCGCTGCTGCAGGCTTGTCCGGCCGAAGCCCCGGGAACGGCGGCGCCCCCGCCGAGGGGGACGGCGGGGGCGGTACCGGGGAGGCCGCGCGGCGGCCGGGGCAGGCGGGTTCAGGAGGCTCGCACGGCGGAGATGTCCAGGGTCAGCTTGACCTTCTCGCCGATCAGCACGCCGCCGGTCTCCAGCGCGGCGTTGTAGGTCAGGCCCCAGGAGGTGCGGTCGACGCTGGTGCCGCCCTCGAAGCCGACCCGGTTGGCGCCGTACACGTCGGTGGCCGAGCCGGTGAACTCGAGGTCGAGGACGACCGGGCGGGTGGTGCCCTTGATGGTCAGGTCGCCGTGCAGGCGGTAGGTGTCGCCGTCGACCTGCTCGGCGGTGGTCGACTTGAAGGTGATCTCCGGGTGCGCGGCGGCGTCGAAGAAGTCGCCGGTGCGCAGGTGCTCGTCGCGCTGGGCCTGGCCGGTGCTGATCGAGGCGACCTTGATGACCAGCTCGGCGGTGGAGGCGGCCGGGTTGGAGCCGTCCAGGTGCAGCTTGCCCTCGTACTCGGCGAACTCGCCGCGGACGTTGGTGACCATCGCGTGCCGGACCGCGAAGCCGATCTTGGAGTGCGCGGCGTCGATGGTGTAGTCGCCGGTCAGGTGGGCCAGGTCCGGGCCCTGGGCGGTGGTGGCGGCCGGGGCGGTGGTGGCGGCGGTGTTCTTGCTGCGGTTGAAGATGCCCATGACTTCTCTCCTCGGGACGGGGGTCGAAGCCATTTGTTGAGGCTTCAACTTGTTCACGTGGTTCACCGTACGCCGATCTGGTTCAACTTTCAACCATGAAGTTGAAAGTTGTCCGAAATTCGACCGGGAGACCGCCGCGCACAGCGTTGTCCCCAGCCTGTGGACAAGGAGCGCCCGCCCGCGCCGCGCCGCGGAAAACCGGGTGCGCCCGCCCGCCCGGCCGTCCACACTGGCCGCCGGAACCCCCCCCGAACCCCACCCTCCTTGGGAGAGCTGTGCAGTCTGCCGTCACCGTGTCGCCGTCCCAGGTCCCCGAGCTGCTGCTCGGCCTCGCCACCGTGCGGCCGGTGTTCCTCTGGGGCGCCCCCGGGATCGGCAAGTCCTCGCTGGTCAACCGGTTCGCCGAGTCGATCGGCCTGGAGTGCGTCTCGCTGCTCGGCACCCAGCTCGCCCCCGAGGACCTGATCGGCGTCCCGCAGATCACCCCCGAGGGCCGCTCCCGGTTCTGCCCGCCCGAGACGATCGCCCGCGACCAGCCGTACTGCCTGTTCCTGGACGAGCTGAACGCCGCCACCCCCGACGTCCAGAAGGCCTTCTACTCGCTGATCCTGGACCGCCGGATCGGGAACTACGAACTGCCGCCCGGCTCGATCGTGATCGGCGCCGGCAACCGGGCCACCGACGGCGCGCTCGCCCGCCCGATGCCGTCCGCGCTGCTCAACCGCCTGGTCCACGTCCACCTGCGGGCCAGCCCCGACGACTGGCTCGGCTGGGCCGCCGGGCACGGCATCCACCCGTGGGTCACCGACCACCTCACCGACCGGCCCGACCACCTGTGGTCCGCCCCGCCCAAGACCGAGGAGCCCTTCTCCACCCCGCGCGCCTGGCACATGCTCTCCGACGCGCTGCACTCCTTCGGCCCCGGCCTCGACGAGGACACCCTCAAGGTGCTCGCCCACGGCCTGCTCACCCCCGCCCACGCCGTCGCCTTCTGCGGCTACGCCAAGATCGTCCGCAACGCGTACGGGCTGGACGCGATCCTGAAGGGCGACGCCTCCTGGCCGCGCCGGGTCGAGGACCGCGACCTGCTCTACTACCTCGCCGACTCCTTCCGCGGCCGCCTGGCCAAGGAGCTGCCCGCCCGCAAGGAACACGCCTCGCCGACCGTCCGCCAGCACGCCTACCGCTCCAAGTCGCTGCTGGTGCAGCTCGCCGAGATCTCCGTCGAGGTCGCCCAGACCGTGATCGCCGACGGCCCCGACGGCAACCCCGTGCTGCCGTCCTGGTTCCTGATCGAAGCCGCCCGCGACCTGCCCCGCCTGGTCGAGGCCCGCCGGTGAGCGGCCACCGCCCCGCCGCCAAGCCCGAGCAGACCGACCCGGTCAGGGCCGCGTTCACCGCCGGACTGGCCAAGGTCCACCACAACCCCGCGCTCGCCGCCGTCCCCGCCGCACTGTGCCGGCAGGACGCGGACCGCTGCCCGCTGCACCCCGCCACCGGCTGGGTCGTCGCCGACTCGCACGGCGTCCTGCACCACCACCGGACCCGCCGCGCCGAACCCGAGGAGTGGGCCTGGGCCCTCGCCCACGCCCTGCTCCACCTCGGCTTCGGCCACCTCCCCGCCGCCCGCGGCCCCCGCGCCCAGCCCGACGCCGCCGACCTCGCCGCCCGCTGCGCCGTCGTCAACCGCTTCCTCGCCACCTTCCCGATCGGCCGCGCCCCCGACGACCTGCCTCCCCACTGGCCCGGCGGCGACGAGGAGGAACTCGCCGCCCGCTGGCGCCGCGACGGCGTCCCCGCCGAGTACCGGGCCTGCGGCACCGGCGGCGACCGCCCCGACCAGCACCTCGAAACCTGGACCGCCCACCAGGACCCGGAGGACCGGACCCTCGCCTTCGCCCACGCCCTCACCCGCACCGTCTCCGCCGCCATGGACGTGGCCGGCGGCCGCCGCGAGACCCACGACGGCGCCCGCCTCCCGCAGCGCCCCTGGGAACGCGCCCTCGGCTGGTTCGTCGCCCACTACCCGCTGCTCGGCGGCCTCGCCGCCGGCCTCACCCTGGTCGCCGACGCCGAACTCGCCCGCGCCCACGGCATCACCGTCGCCGCCGTCAACGCCGAGGCCGGCGAGATCTACCTCAACCCGCTGCGCCGCCACACCGACGAGGAGTGGCGCTTCATCCTCGCCCACGAGATGCTGCACGCCGCCCTCCGCCACGGCGACCGGGCCGGCGGCCGCGACCCGTACCTGTTCAACGTCGCCGCCGACTACGTCGTCAACGGCTGGCTGCTGGAGATGGACGTCGGCGAGATGCCCGAAGGACTGCTGCACGACCCCGCCCTGAAGGGCCTGTCCGCCGAAGAGGTCTACGACCGGATCGCCCGCGACCAGCGCCGCCTGCGCCGCCTCGCCACCCTGCGCGGCAAGGGCCTCGGCGACATCCTCGGCGAACCGCTGCCCCGCGGCGGCCGCGGCTACGTCGACCTCGACGACTTCTACCGGCGCGGCCTGCAGCAGGGCTTCGACCTGCACACCCGCGACCGCGGCCGGCTGCCCGCCGGACTGGTCGACGAGATCCGCGCGCTCTCCCAGCCACCGCTCCGCTGGGACGCGCAACTCGCCCGCTGGTTCGACGAGTTCGTCCCCCGCCCGGAACCGCTCCGCTCCTACGCCCGCCCCTCCCGGCGGCAGTCCGCCAGCCCCGACATCCCGCGCGCCGGACGCCACCACCCGTACCAGGAGACCCCTCGCTGCACCTTCGGCGTGCTGCTCGACACCTCCGCCTCGATGGACCGCACCCTGCTCGGCAAGGCGCTCGGCGCGATCGCCTCCTACGCCGCCGCCCGCGACGTCCCCGCCGCCCGGGTCGTCTACTGCGACGCCGCCCCGCACGACGCGGGCTACCTGCCGGTCGCCGAACTCGCCGGCCGGGTCCGGGTCCGCGGCCGCGGCGGCACCGTCCTGCAACCCGGCGTCGACCTGCTCGCCCGCGCCCCCGACTTCCCCGCCACCGCCCCCCTGCTGATCATCACCGACACCGACTGCGACACCCTCCGCGTCCCCCGCCGCGAACACGCTTACCTCGTCCCGCGCGGCGCGACGCTGCCGTTCACCCCGCGCGGGCCGGTGTTCCACTTCAGCTGAAGGGCGAAGGGCGACGAAACCAGGGGCCCGGGGAACGGCGGGTCGATGCTGCTGGGGGCCGGAGCCCACCGGTGAGTCCGTGCTGCTCCGGGCCCGGGCGGAAACCGGAAGCGGCCCGCAGGGGCTGTCGGTGGGGCGGCCTACCCTGGAAGGTCCGCGCCCGATGCTCCGGAGGCCCCGATGTACGTCCTGCACGCCCAGTGGCGGGCCGACGGGCGGCTCGGGGTGTGGGCGGAGGACGCCGGGGCGTTCCGCGGGCGGGCGGTGGAGGGGGCGCGGCACCCGTTCGCCTGCGCGGCGGGCGAGGTGGCGGGGCTGCTCGCGGCGGTCGGCCCGGGCCCGGCCTGGCTGGCGGAGCGCGGGGACGAACGCTGGCTGACGCTGCGGCTGCCGACGCTCGGCTCGCGGCCGACACCCTCGCCCGACCTCCCGGTGGGCTCCACCGCCAAGGGCCTGGAACTGCGGCCGTGGCGGATCCCGACGCTGCTGTTCGACCGGCCCGAGGCCGCCCAGCTGCTCGGCGAGCTGTTCGACCCGTACTGGCCCGGCAGCACCGTCGAACTGCCCGACGGCCGGACGGCGGAGCTCGCGTACGGGGCGTCGCTGCGCTGGCTGACGGGCGTGCACGACCTGGCCTGGCGGCTGGCCGGGCGGGGCCGGGTGCTGCCCGCGCTGGTCGCCGAGCCCGGCGGGTGGGCGGCCCGCTGGCGGCCCGCGCACGATCCGGCCAGCCGCCGGGAGGCCCGCGCGCTGGCGGCCGGCTGCCCGCCCGCCGCCCGCGCCGAGGACGGCCACGAGCCCACCGGCGGCGCCCTGTTCGGCACCGTGCTGGAGGCGCTCACCGACCACGAGACCCGGGTCGCCCTCGGGCCCGACGCGCCGGCCGCCCCGGGCGGGCCCGACTGGGTCGCCGCGCTGCGCGGCCCCGACGGCCGGCTGCCCGCCCCGCCCGCACCGGAGCAGGTCGCCCGGCTCGCCGCCGCCGCGGCCGGCACCGGCCCCGACGGCAGCCTCCGGCTGGCCTTCCGGCTCGCCGAACCGCTCGGCACCGCCGCCGACGACCCGGACGCCACCGTCGTGGCCGAGACCTGGCGCCTGGACGTGCTGCTCGGCCCGGTCGACCGGCCCTCGCTGCTGCTGCCCGCCGCCGAACTCTGGTCCGCCGGGCCCGGCGCGGCCGCGCTGGCCCGGGCGGTCGACGACCCCGCCGAGGCGTACCTGGCCGAACTCGACCGCGCCGCAAGGCTGTTCCCCGAACTGCGGGCCGCCCTGCACCGCACCCGCCCCACCGGCCTCGACCTCGACCGGGCCGGCGCGCTCGCCTTCCTGCGGGACACCGCCCCGGCGCTCGCCGCCGCCGGGCACGGCGTCCTGCTGCCCGCCTGGTGGCACCGCCGCCCCCGCCTCGGCCTGGCCGCCACCGCGCACGCCGCCCCCGTCCCCGGCTCCGTCCGGCGCGCCGCCCAGGCCGACCGGGACGCCCTGCTGGACTTCCGCTGGCAGCTCGCCGTCGGACAACAGCCGCTCACCCAGCAGGAGTTGGACGAACTCGCGGCCGCTCAGGCGGGCCTGGTCCGGTTCCGCGGCCAGTGGATCGAGGTGGACGCCGCCCAGCTCGCCGCCGCCCTGCGCTTCCTCGCCGCCCGCCGCGACGACCCCCGGCTCGACGCCGCCGCCCTGCTCCGCCTCGCCGCCGACGACGGCGCCGTCGTCGACGGCCTCCCGGTCACCGCCGTGCACGCCGACGGCCCGCTCGGCGACCTGCTGGCCGGCCGCCTCGGCCGCCTCCCCGGCGCGCACCGCACCCCGGCTCCGCCCGGCTTCACCGGCACCCTCCGCCCGTACCAGGAACGCGGGCTGGCCTGGCTGGACGCGCTCGGCCGGCTCGGCCTCGGCGCCGTCCTCGCCGACGACATGGGCCTCGGCAAGACCGTCCAGACCCTCGCCCTGCTCGCCCTCGAACACGCCCGCGGCGCCCGCGGCCCCGTCCTGCTGGTCTGCCCGACCTCGCTGGTCGGCAACTGGCAGCGCGAAGCCGCCCGGTTCGCCCCCCGGCTGCGCGTCCAGCTCCACCACGGCCCCGGCCGCACCCTCCCCGACCCGGCCGCCGACCTGGTGGTCACCAGCTACGGCGTCCTGCAGCGCGACGCCGCCGCGCTGCGCGCCGTGTCCTGGCGCCGGGTCGTCGCCGACGAGGCCCAGCACGTCAAGAACCGCGCCGCCCGCCAGTCCCGCGCCCTGCGCGCGCTGCGCTCCGGCCCGCGGATCGCGCTCACCGGCACCCCCGTCGAGAACCGCCTCGCCGAACTCCACACCGTCCTCGACTTCACCAACCCCGGCCTGTTCGGCACCCCCGAGTCCTTCCGCGAGCACTACGCCGTCCCGATCGAGCAGGCCGGCAACCGGGAGGCCGCCGCGCGGCTCCAGCGGCTCACCGCGCCGTTCCTGCTCCGCCGCCGCAAGGACGACCCCGAGATCGGCCGGCAGCTCCCCGCCAAGCAGGAGTTCACCGTCCGCTGCACCCTCACCCCCGAGCAGGCCGGCCTCTACCAGGCCGTCGTCGCCGACCTGCTCGACCGGCTCGGCGGCATCCGCGGCGTCGAACGCAAGGGCGCGGTGCTGGCCGCCCTCGGCCGACTCAAGCAGGTCTGCAACCACCCCGCCCAACTCCTGCACGACAACTCGCCGTTGGGCGGCCGCTCGGGCAAGGTCGAACGGCTCGTCGAGCTGCTCCGGGAGGCGCTGGCCGAGGGCGACCGGGTCCTGGTCTTCACCCAGTACGCGGAGTTCGGCGCCCTGCTCCAGCCCCACCTGCGCCGCCGCCTCGGCGAACCCGTCCTCTACCTGCACGGCGGGCTCGCCGCGCCGCGCCGCCAGGAACTCGTCGACCGCTTCCAGTCCCCGGACGGGCCGCGGGTGTTCCTGCTCTCCCTGAAGGCCGGTGGCACCGGACTCAACCTCACCGCCGCCAACCAGGTCGTCCACCTCGACCGCTGGTGGAACCCCGCCACCGAGGACCAGGCCACCGACCGCGCCCACCGGATCGGGCAGCGCCGCGCCGTCCAGGTCCGCAAGCTGGTGTGCACCGGCACCGTCGAAGAACGCATCGCCGAACTCATCGACAGCAAACGGGAGTTGGCCGATGCGGTGGTCGGCTCCGGCGAGCACTGGCTGACCGAGCTCCGCACCGAACAACTCCGCGAACTGCTCACCCTCTCCGCCGAAGCCACCGAGGTCTGACCGCCATGGACCACCCCCTCGACCAGTGCCTGGACACCTTCTGGCAGGGCGAGTTCACCCTCCGGGACACGCCCCCCGCCCCGCCCGACCCCGCCCTCCCCGCCGACCTGGCGGACCTGCTCGGCCCGCTCTACCGGCACCTCACCGAGAACGCCTAGAACGCTTAGGGGTGGCCGCCGTCGAGGAAACCGCCCACCAGGGCGGCGAACCCGGCCGGGTCCTCCACCCAGGGCCGGTGCCCCACCTCCGGCAGGACGGCGAGCCGGGCGTCCGGGTGGAGGGCGGCGACCAGGCGGGCCGGGGCGGTGCCGATCATCCCGTCCCGGGCGCCCGCCACCACCAGCACCGGCGCCGCCACCGGCCGCGCCGCGCCCGGGTCCGCGCCCGCGTAGAACGCCTCCCGCATCCAGGGCGCGGCCGGTACCGGCGCCGGGTCGAACGCCTCGGCGCGGGCCGTCCCGTTCCAACTGCCCCAGAAGAACGGCGTGATCCGCCGCACCAGCGCCGCCGGGTCGCCCGCACCGGCGGCCAGCAGGGCGTCCGCCGCGGCCGCGTCCGGGTACCAGGGCTCCGCCGCGCGGGCGGCCCGAAGCGCGGCGATCTCCGCCGGGTCGGGCTCCCGGGCGGCCCGGCCGACCGGGGTGACCAGCACCAACGAGCGTACGCGGTGCGGGAATTCGGCGGCGTAGCGCTGCGCGGTGAGGGCGCCCGCGGAGTGGCCGAGCAGGTCGATGCGCTCCGCGCCGAGGTGCTCCCGGAGAGCCTCCACGTCCGCGGCCTGGGCGCCGAACGCGCAGCTCGCCCGGTCGGCCGGCACCGCCGAGCGGCCGCAGCCCCGCGGGTCGAGCCGCACCAGCCGCCGCCGGGCGTCCAGGCCGCCGAGGGTGCCGAGGTAGCGGGCGTCCATGCCGGGGCCGCCGGGGATCGCCACCAGCGGTGCCCCGTCGCCGAGTTGCTCGTAGTGGAGGGCCGTTCCGTCGTACCCGTGGAAGATCGTCATGGCCCGGATGGTGGCACGCCCCGGCCGGGCCCGGCAGGCGGTTTCACGCAGTGGTCAGAGCAGGCCGTGGCCGCCGAGCACGGCGCTCAGCCCCGGCGCCCCGCGGTGGTGGTGGCCCTGCATGCCGAGCGCCGTCGCGGCCGCGACGTGGCCCGCGGTGTCGTCCACGAACAGGCAGTCCCGGGGCGGGACGCCGGCCCGCTCGGCGGCGGCCAGGAAGATCCGCGGATCGGGCTTGGCGGCGCCCACCCGGGCGGAGTTGACCACCGCGTCGAAGGCGGCGTCGAGCCCGAGCGCGGCCAGGTCGGCCTCCAGCGCGGTGGTGCCGTTGGAGACCAGCACCACCGCGGCGCTCCGGCGCGCCGCCGCGAGCAGGGCCCGCACCCGCGCGTCCACCCGGAACGGCTGCCGCCCCCAGTCCGCGACCGCCGCCCGCGCCACCTCGGCCGACCCGCACCGCGCCGCCAGGTCCTCGGCCACCAGGGCCCGCCACTCTTCGTCCCCGACCTGACCGGTCACGGCGGGCAGCAGTCGCTCCGGCCGGAACGCCGCCGCGGCGACCGTGCCGGGCGCGAGGCCGTGCGCCCGGTCGACGTCCGCCAGGTCCGCCCAGATCCGCAGCACCCCGTCCAGGTCGCACAGCACCGCGCCGATCCGCCGCTCCGCCATCCCGCCCCGCCTTCCCGCTCCCGCCCGGTGTGACCGCTTCTGCCGGTGAAATCCCTTTCCGACGGCGGAAGTTCGCCGCACTCACCCTACTTCTCCGTATGGCAACCGTCCGCGCCGCCGGGCACAATCACCGCCATGCCCTTCCGCTCCCGGCACCCGCGCACCCTGCTCGCCTACGCCGCGCTGCTCGACCACTCGATCGAGCGGATCGCCGAAGTCTCGGCCGACGCGCGGGAGTTCGACCGCGAGGAGATCTACCGGCTCACCGACGTGTGGGACAACAACACCGCGGCCCTCTTCGCGGCCGCCGCCGCCCGCTTCCGCTGGACCCGTGCGCTCCAGGCCCGCTGGGCGCTGCGCTGGATGGCCGACTTCAGCCCCGCCCGGCGGGCCTGGATGGTCGAGCGGACCGCCGCCGCGGGCGTCCCGGTCGAGCGCTTCCTGCCCCGACCCGACCCCGAGCCCGCCGCCCCGGGGCAGTGGCACCGGCTCTACCGCGGCTTCATGACCGCCGAACTCGACGGCACCGGAGCCGAGTTGACGGAAGGTCTGGCCGCCGAGTACGACCTGCCGGCCGCCGGGTTCCGGGGGCTGTTGGTCGAGCGGCGCGGCGCCGACCGGCTGGACGGCTGGTGCGAGTTCGAGCTGCCGCGCCGGTACGCCGGCGGCGGCCCGCGCGCCGCCCGGCTCACCGTGCTCTTCGAGGACCCGGAGGACCTGCGCTTCGACGGCGACCGGGACACCACCGGCCTGTCCCTGGAGGCCGGCCCCGACGGGGTGGTGCTCCGGCTGGGCGCGGCCGGGGTGCTGCGCTGCCGCTCCGTC
This sequence comes from Kitasatospora sp. NRRL B-11411, assembly GCF_000721345.1. Classification (NCBI taxonomy): domain Bacteria; kingdom Bacillati; phylum Actinomycetota; class Actinomycetes; order Kitasatosporales; family Streptomycetaceae; genus Kitasatospora; species Kitasatospora sp. NRRL B-11411. The sequence goes on from NZ_JOGH01000109.1 coordinate 14,613, forward strand.
CGGCTGAACCTCGACGACGACCACTGGGAGGACTCGCCGACCGGCCGCCGGTTCGCCGCCGCGCACCCGGAGCGGCGCGAACGCCACGGCGTCCGGCAGTGGACCCTGCCGATATTTCGCTCCGCCGACGGGCCCGCCGACGCGGGGTGGGTGCTCCGGGCCGCCATGATCGCGGCCCGGAGCGTCCGGTTCGCCGGTTCGGCCGCCGACGCCCCGCTGCGCGCCGTCACTACCGCCCTGGCCGGGGCGGGCCCGCGGATCCTGGCGGCGGGGGCGGTCCGCCGCCGCGCCGACCGGAACGCCGCCTTCGAGGCGCTGGTCGCCGACTGGTTCCGGCGCGGCGGCCCCGACTTCGCCGAGGCCGTCACCGGCTACGTCACCGTCCCGGAGGAGTTCCGCCGGGTCGGCCCCCGGGCCCGCCCCACCGTCCGGGCCCTCCCGGCCCGGCTCGCCCTCGTCCTCTACCGGCTGCCCTCCACCCCGGTCGAGTACAGCCGCCCCGCCTACGCCCACCTCGGCTTCGCCCAGCCCTCCGCCAACGCCCCGGACGCCCCCTGGACGCTCCGTTCCCGGGGCTTCGAGCACCCCGTCGCGCTCGCCTTCACCCTGGACGCCTTCCGGCACACCGCCGTCCCCGAGTCCGCCCCCGACCGCCTCGCCTTCGGTCCGCACCTGACCGCCACCGGCACGTCCGACCCGTACTGAGCGACGCGTTCGCAGGTGCTAGCAGGCTGCTTGCAATTGCAAGCAGCTCGGTGCACACTGCCCGTATGGCGTCACTGAACGTGGGCTCGCTCGGCGAGTACATCCGGGAGCAGCGGCGGAGCGCGCAGTACTCGCTGCGGCAGCTGGCCGAGGTCGCCGGGGTGTCCAATCCGTACCTGAGCCAGATCGAGCGCGGGCTGCGCAAGCCCAGCGCGGAGATCCTCCAGCAGATCGCCAAGGCGCTGCGGATCTCGGCGGAGACGCTGTACGTGCAGGCCGGGATCCTGGAGGAGCGGGACGCGGCGGAGCCGGACGGGCCGGGGCTGCGGGCCGCGATCCTGGCCGATCCGCTGATCAACGAGCGGCAGAAGCAGGCCCTGCTGTCGGTGTACGAGGCGTTCCTGAAGGAGAACCAGGCCGCCCGTCCGCCGGACCCCGCGTGAGCCAGTACCGAACGACCAGACCTGCGTGACCGACGCCCCGCGCCCGACCGCGCGGCGGCACCCGACCGGGAGGACCGACATGCCGATCAGCGACGAGCTCAAGAAGACCCTCACCGACCCGACCCCGCTGTACGCGCTGGCCGGCGCCGGCGACCTCGCCTACGAGAAGCTCCGCGAGGTGCCCGCCCAGATCGAGGCGCTCGCCGCGGACCGCAAGGGCACCCAGGAGAGGGCCGCCGCCGCCCTGCAGGACGCGGGCGCCGCGCTGGCCGACGCGCAGGCGAAGGTCACCGAGGCGGTCAACGCGCTGCCCACCGACGTGAAGGAACTCCAGGCCAAGGCGCAGGAGTTCGCCATGCAGCAGGTCGGCCGGGCGCTGGAGTTCGCGGTGAAGGCCAAGGAGGTCTACGACGAGCTGGCCGTCCGCGGCCGCACCGTGGTCGACGCCGCCAACACCCCGAAGGACGCCCAGCCGGAGCCGGCCGCGGACGCGGAGGCGGACGTGGTGGTCGAGGAGGTCGTGGTCGCCGAGGTCGTGGTGGACGAGGAGCCCGCCGCCCCGAAGCCGTCCGCCAAGAAGGCCCCCCGGGCCCGGAAGGCCGCCGCCGAGCAGGAGTGAGCGGGGCGCGGCGGGGAACGCCGCGCCGCCGAGGGCCGTTGACCGGTGCGGTGGCCGTGCCAGGATGGAAGAAAGAGTGAGGAGCCCGCGGTGCAGATCCTGTACGTCAACCTCCTGAACCCGTTGTGGTGGGTCGCCACGGCGATCATCTGCTTCAAGGTGTTCGCGCTCGCCGACGCGGTGTTCCGCCGGGAGGACGCGTACCGGGCGGCCGACAAGAAGACCAAGGGCTTCTGGGTGATCCTGCTGAGCGTCGCCCTGGTCTGGGACCTGCTGTTCGGCGCCAACCCGATCACCGGCCTGCTGACGCTGGCGGGCCTGGTCGCCGCGATCGTCTACGTGGTGGACGTCCGCCCCGCGATCAAGCTGCTCACCGACGGCCGCGGCGGCGGGCGGAGCAACCAGGGCCCGTACGGCCCCTGGTGACGCCGCGCCGGATCACCGGCGGCGCGCAGCGAACGGAAGAGGGCGGCCCCCGCGCGGGGGCCGCCCTCCGTCGTCCCGGAACCGTCTCCGGAACCGTCCCCGGAGTCGCCTCCGGAACCGTCCCCGGGCCGCTCAGCCCATGATCACCGGCACCGGGTTGCGTTCCAGCAGCAGCACCGCGACGTCGTCGGTGAGCGCGCCGCCGTTCAGCTCCTCGACCTCGGCGATCGCCGAGTCGACCAGCCGGCCGCGGGTCAGCCCGGCGGCCTGGTGGTCGGCGACCAGTTCGATCAGGCCCTCCTGGCCCAGCCGCGGCGAGCCCGCGCCGACCTTGCCCTCGATCAGGCCGTCGGTGTACATCAGCAGCCGCCAGCCGGGGGAGAGTTCGACCCGCAGGGCGGGCCAGACCGAGTGCGTCGCGTCGCAGGGCAGCAGGCCGAGCGCCGGGCCGGCCTGGTCGAGCGGGAGCAGCACCGGCGGGCCGTCCGGGCCGAGCAGCAGCGGCGCGGGGTGCCCGGCCAGGTACAGCTCGGCGGACTCGGGGCCGCCGTCCGCGGTCGGGACGTCCAGCACGACCATGCACAGGGTGGCGAAGATCTCGTCGCTGCGGCGCTCGTGCTCCAGCACGTGCTGGAGGGTGGTGAGCAGGTGCTGGCCGGTCAGCCCGGCGAACACCAGCGTCCGCCACGCTATCCGCAGCGCGACGCCGAGCGCGGCCTCGTCGGGGCCGTGGCCGCAGACGTCGCCGATCACCACGTGCACCCGGCCGTCCTTGGTGCGGACGGCGTCGTAGAAGTCGCCGCCGAGCAGGGCGCGGCGGCGGCCGGGGCGGTAGCGGCGGGTGAAGGCCAGGCCGGCGCCGTCCAGCAGCGGGGTGGGCAGCAGGTGGCGCTGGAGCCGGGCGTTCTCCTGGCCGCGGATCTCGGCCTCGACCAGGCGGCGCTGCGACTCGTCGGCGCGCTTGCGCTCCACCGCGTAGTGCAGGGCGCGGGCCAGCAGCGGGCCGCCGGTGTCCTGCCGGAGCAGGAAGTCCTGGGCGCCGGCGGCGACCGCGGCGGCGCCGAGCTCGGCCCCGGCGGCGTCGGTGAGCACCACCACGGCGGTGCGCGGGGCGCGCAGCAGCAACTCCCGCAGCCCGTCCAGCCCGTCGGGCCCGCCGTCGGTGGGCCCGCCCTCGACGGCGGGGTCGGCGGAGGGCTCGCCGAGGTCGAGCAGGACGCACTGGAAGTCGGTGCCGCGCGGCCCGCGGCGGCCGCTGCCGGGCAGCGGCGGCAGGGCGGCGAGGGCCTCCCGGATGCCGTTCACCCGGTGCAGTTCGGCGTGCCCGCCCAGCTCGGCGGCGAGCGAGTCGAACAGGGTGTGCTCGGGCCCGTCGGCCTCGACCACCAGCACCCGGAAGTCGGCGGCGGGCCGGGCCGGTTCGGGGGCGGCCGGGGTGCTGCGCGGATGCGGTATCGGCGCGGGGCCGACCGTGCGGCCGGCGGCCTGGCCGTTCGGCCCGGCGAGCTGGCCGTTCTGGCCGGGGCGCTGGGCGCTGTGGGCGTGGCGGCCGCGGCTGCGTTCGGCGGTTCCGGCGCTGCTGGTCGCGTCGGGTGCCCGCCCGTCTCCCGTCACGGGCATCGGTCGGTCCTTCCTTTCCCCGACAGACCAACGGCTGGTGTCCGTCCGCAGTGCCCGGGTGGCACCGGGCATCGGGGGGCTTCCCGCGACCATAACGTGATCTCCGAGGATTTCTTCGACTGGGCGGCGCCGATGTGGTTATTGCCACGCGTGTGGTGGCGGCTTTGCCTAGGGTTTTCCCGGGTTTCCGCCGGTGCCGGAACGGAATCGAGGAGAGGGGCGTGGCGGTGACACAGATCACGCTGGTGCAGGGTGACATCACGGAACAGCAGGTGGACGCGGTGGTGAACGCCGCCAACGGCTCACTGCTGGGCGGCGGCGGGGTGGACGGGGCGATCCACCGCCGGGGCGGGCCGGAGATCCTCGCCGAGTGCCGGGCGCTGCGCGCCTCGCACTACGGGAGGGGGCTGCCGACCGGCCGGGCCGTGGCGACCACGGCGGGGCGGCTGCCGGCCCGCTGGGTGGTGCACACCGTCGGCCCGGTGTACCGGGCGGAGGACTACCGGCAGCGCTCGGAGCTGCTGGCCTCGTGCTATCGGGAGTCCCTTCGGGTCGCGGTCGGGCTGGGGGCCCGGACGGTGGCCTTCCCGGCCGTCTCGGCCGGGATCTACGGCTGGCCGCTGGACGATGCCGCTCGGATCGCCCTGACCGCCGTGGTCGAGGAGGCCCCCGACCTGGACGAGGTGCGGTTCGTGCTGTTCGGCGCCGAGGCGTACGCGTCGTTCGAACGCGCCCGGCGGGAGCTGGGGGAGCAGGGGGAGCAGGCGGACTGACGGCTGCCGGAGGGCTGCGGGAGCGGCCGTCCGGACGGTCCCATGGTGGCGTGACGGGGCGTCAACACGCCAGAGGAAATCGATAACTCGTTCGAGTGAGTCGTCGAGCGAACGCTCGAAGCGTCGGTCTCGAAGCGTCGGCGGGGCCGGCCGGTGCGGTGCTTCAGCGCGGCGCCAGCGCGGCCCAGTCCACCGTCAGCTCGCCCTGCCGCCGCCGGGCCGGCGCGTCCCGCAGCGGCCAGTCCGCCGCCAGCGCCGCGCAGGCCGCCGCCCAGCGCTGCCGGGCCCCGAACGCCCCCAGCGGGGCGGCGGCCGCCCAGGCCCGGTCGAAGTCGCGCAGGAAGGAGTGCACCGGGCGCCCCGGCACGTTGTGGTGGATCAGCGCCTTCGGCAGCCGCTCCGCCAGGTCGGACGGCCGCTCCAGGTTGGCCAGCCGGGCCGCGAAGGTCACCGTGCGCGGGCCCTCCGGGCCGAGCGCCACCCAGACGTGCCGCCGGCCCACCTCGTCGCAGGTGCCCTCCACCAGCAGCCCGTCCGGCGCCAGCCGCCCGCACAGCCGGGCCCACACCTCGGCGACCTGGTCCTCGTCGTACTGCCGCAGCACGTTCGCCGCCCGGATCAGCTGGGCCCGCGCCCCGCCGTCCAGCGGCACCTCGAAGCCGCCCCGGCGGAACTCCAGCAGCGGCGGCTCGGCCATCGGCAGCGCCGCGGCGACCCGGGCCGGGTCGATCTCGATCCCCACCACCCGGACGTCCGCCCGCACCGCCCGCAGCCGCGCCGCCAGCTCGACCGCCGTCCACGGCGCCGCGCCGTACCCCAGGTCCACCGCCACCGGCGGGGCCGCCGGCGCCCGCAGCGCCCGGCCCGCGGCGTACGCGATCCACCGGTCCATCCGCCGCAGCCGGTTGGTGTTCGTGGTGCCCCGGGTGATCGTCCCCACCGGCCGGCTCGACCGGCCCCGGGACGACGGGGTGTCGCTTGCGGCCATGGTCACCAAGCGTACGCAGCCGTCCCGGCACCGACGGCACCCGGATCCGCTGGCGGGAATACGACGACGCGCTGCCCCGTTGCCCTGGCTGACGTCCATCCGCCCGCTGCCGCCGGCCGCGGGCGGTGGCACGAGCAGAGCAGACCAGACGGCCGGCGCACAGGGAGGCTCCCGCAGGTGACCCAGCACCTCGTCCGCACGCCCCGCCGGGAGCCGCGCCGGCCCGCGCCCGCCGCCCCCGCGTCCGCCGCCCAGGCCCGGGCCCGCCGGCCGCGCCGGATCGCCATGCTGAGCGTCCACACCTCGCCGCTGCACCAGCCCGGCACGGGGGACGCCGGCGGCATGAACGTGTACATCGTGGAGCTGGCCAAGCGCCTCGCCGAGCTGGACATCGAGGTCGAGGTCTTCACCCGCGCCGTCAGCTCGGACGACGCCCCCACCGTCGAGCTCGCCCCCGGCGTCCTGGTCCGGCACGTCACCGCCGGGCCGTACGAGGGCCTGTTCAAGGAGGACCTGCCGGCCCAGCTGTGCGCCTTCACGCACGGCGTGCTGCGCACCGAGGCCGGGCACCGCCCCGGCTACTACGACCTGGTGCACTCGCACTACTGGCTGTCCGGCCAGGTCGGCTGGCTGGCCGCCGAGCGCTGGGGCGTCCCGCTGGTGCACACCATGCACACCATGGCGAAGGTCAAGAACGCGGCCCTCGCCGAGGGCGACACCCCGGAGCCCGCGGCCCGGGTGATCGGCGAGACCCAGGTGGTCGGCGCCGCCGACCGGCTGATCGCCAACACCGCGGAGGAGGCCGCCGAGCTGGCCCACCACTACGCGGCCCGCCCCGACCAGCTCGCCGTCGTCCACCCCGGCGTCAACCTCGACGTCTTCCGCCCCGACGGCCCCGCCTCCCGGGCCGCCGCCCGGAACCGGCTCGGCCTGCCGCAGGACGCGGCGGTGCTGCTCTTCGCCGGCCGAATACAGCCGCTCAAGGCGCCCGACGTCCTGCTCAAGGCCGTCGCCCGGCTGCTCGACCGCCACCCCGGCCTGCGCGAGCGCCTGGTCGTCCCGGTGGTCGGCGGCCCCTCCGGCACCGGCCTGGCCCGCCCCGAGAGCCTGCACAAGCTCGCCGCCCAGCTCGGCATCGGCGACGTGGTCCGCTTCCACCCGCCGGTCGACCAGCACCGCCTCGCCGACTGGTACCGCGCCGCCACCGCCCTGGTGATGCCCTCGCACAGCGAGTCCTTCGGCCTGGTCGCCCTGGAGGCCCAGGCCTGCGGCACCCCTGTGGTCGCCGCCGCCGTCGGCGGCCTCCCGGTCGCCGTCCGGGACGGCCGCACCGGCACCCTCGTCCCCGGCCACGACCCCGACGCCTGGGCCCGCGCCCTGCACCCCTACGTCACCGACCCGGCCCTCACCCCCGCCCGCGGCGCCGCCGCCGCCCGGCACGCCGCCGCCTTCGGCTGGCTCACCGCGGCCGCCGCCACCGCCGAGGTCTACACGGGAGCCATGGCGGCCGTCCGGGCCTGAGCCCCCGCCGGTCCCCGCCGGTCCCCGCCGGTCCCCGCCGGTCCCCGGCGGGGCGTGACCGGGCAGACACCCGGTCCGTGCCGCCGGGCCGCTAGCGTGGGGCCCATGGCAGCCAAGGACGACGCACTCACCCTCCTGCGCACCGCGCTCGACCAGGCCGGGGTGCCCTGGGAGCCGGCCGCCACCGACCCGTACACCGTGGTCGCCGCGCTGCCCGGCACGCGAAAGCTCTCGACGGCCTGCGCGCTGCGGGTCGGCGACCACACGCTGTCGGTGAACGCCTTCGTGATCCGGCGGCCGGACGAGAACCACGCGGAATTCCATCGGTGGCTGCTGGAGCGCAACACGAGGATGTTCGGGGTCGCGTACGCGGTCGACCGGCTCGGCGACGTCTACCTGGCCGGCCGGCTCCCGCTGGAGGCGGTGACCCCGGACGCGGTGGACCGGCTGCTGGGCAGCGTGCTGGAGAACGCCGACGAGCCGTTCAACACCTTGCTGGAGCTCGGCTTCGCCACCGCGATCCGGCGCGAGTGGGAGTGGCGGACCAAGCGCGGCGAGTCCACCCGCAACCTCGCGGCGTTCGCGCACCTGGCGAGCACGGCCGCCCCCGCGGCGGACGGGACCGCCCCTGCGGCGGACGGGACCCCTCCCGCCGGAGCCTGAGCCCGGTATCCTCCCGGCCGGGGAGGAAACCATGGACACCGAATTCGCCGGAACCACCGAATCCGCCGCCGCACAACGGAAGTTGGCCTGGCTGGAGACCGAACTCGCGGCGGAGCTGAAGGAACGCCGACGCCGCCGCGACTGGGACCGGCGGCGGGCGCTCACCCTGCAACTGGCCACCGTCAGCCTGTCCGCGCTGGTCACCGTGCTGCTCGGCCTGAAGGTCGGCGAACCCGCGGCCAGCCGACTGGCCGACCTCGCGCTGGTGGCCGGCGCGCTGGTCACGGTGCTGGCCGCCTGGGCGGCGTTCTTCGGGTACCGCACGCTGTGGATCCAACGCGCCGACACCGTGCACCGGCTGAACTCGCTGCGCCGCCGCCTCGGCCTGCTGAAGGCCGAGTACGGCGACGCGGTGCCGGAGACGGCCCGGCTGACCCCGCTGATCGACGAGTACCAGGCGATCCTGGAGGACGACCACGACTCCTGGGTCCGGCTGCGGCAGAGCGAGGCGGGCGGCGCGGCCGGCTGACCGGTCGTCAGGCGCTGGACGGTCCGGGGTGGTGGACTTCGCTCCAGACGATCTCGCGGGCGACGCCGTTGTTGCGGAAGGCGGGGGAGTAGCTGTGTCCCCAGCGGTCGCCGAGGGCGAGTGCGGCGGCACCAGCACCAGGGCGCCCCGCCCGTCCAGCCCGGAGAACTCGCCGAGCCGCCCGGTCGCCGTGTCGACCAGCAACTCGCCCCGCCCCGGAGACCAGGACACCGGACCGGCCTCGGCGAACTCCCCGCCCCGCACGGCCCGCACGTAGGGCGCGCCCGCCCAGACCAGGGTCGCCAACTCGCCCGCCACCTCCGGAGCGACACCGCCCAACTGCACCAGGTGCGCGCCGGTGGCCGTCCGCTCCACCCCCAGCGAGGGCAGCCTGACCCCGGCCGAGCCCAGGGCCTCCCGGAGGCCGTCGCGCACCTTGTGCGCGAAAGCCCGGTCCTGCCTCTCCATCCGGTCCAGCAGGGAGTTCCCCATCGCGGCCACCACCCGTTCCCTCACTCGCAATTGTCACGTTCTGTGCCCCAAGGGTTGCGGACCGGCACTAGCCTGGGAAGCGGAGACATACTGACAAGCGATCTGCGTAGAGGTGAGCCATGGTCAGCCCTTCGCCACTCGACCCGACGCGGTCCCCGGCCGCGTTCTACGGAGCCGAGCTGCGGCGGTTGCGGGAGAAGGCCGGGCTCTCCCAACAGGAGCTGGCCGACCTGGTCTTCATCTCGGGGACGTACGTCAGCCAGCTGGAGAAGGCCACCCGGCGTCCGCAGGAAGATCTGTCACGCCAACTGGACACGGCACTTGAGGGCGACGGCCACCTCGAACGACTGCACTCGCTGGTCCGGGCCACCCGGAGGAGGCAGTTCGCCGACTACTTCGTGGAAGCGGCGGAACACGAGCTCCAAGCGAGGTCGATCCTGGAGTACGCGCCCCTCGTGGTGCCCGGGCTGCTCCAGACCCGGAGGTATGCGGAGGCGGTGATCCTGGCCGCTCAACCGCTCCTAGACGAGGAGAAGTTGGAGGAGCGCCTGACAGACCGACTGGAGCGGCAGGTGGTCATCGGTGACCCCGACAGGCTCCTGTTCTGGGCAGTCCTTGACGAGGCGGTGCTCAGGCGGGTGGTCGGCAGTAGGGAGATCATGGCCGAGCAGCTACGGCACATTGCAGGGTTGATCACCAACCGGAAGATCATCGTTCAGGTCATGGAGTTCGATGCTGGGGCGCATGCGTTGCTCGGAGGCATGATCAGCCTGATGACCTTCGACGATGCGCCGCCCCTGGCATACACGGAGACCATGCACGTCGGCCATTTGATGGACGAAACCGCTTTGGTCGAAGAATGCCGCCTGGCCTACGATTTTGTGCGGACGGCGGCGTTGTCGCAGGAGGAGTCCCTGGTCCGGATCATGAAGGCTGTGGAGGAACACGAGGATGCGAGCCACTCCCAATGAGCCTGTCTCGCCGAGGCACTGGCGAAAGAGCAGCTACTCCAACGGCAACGGCGGTTCGTGCGTCGAGGTGGATGACGCCAACTTCGGCCACGTCCGGGACTCCAAGGACCCGTACGGCCCGCACCTGGAGTTCGCCCCGGCCGCCTGGGCTGCTTTCGTGAACGCCGCCGTGGCCGGCGAGTTCGGCGAGATCTGACCCTGCGTCACCCCATGCCGAACGAGGCCCCCTCCCGCGCGGGAGGGGGCCTCTGCGCAATCCGTTTGTTCAGCGGGTGTTCCGGCCGGTCGGGGCGTCAGGCCGCCGTCTCGACCGGGGTCGGGAGGGCCGGTTCGTCGGCCGTCGGGGGTTCGGGGCGGTGGCGGCCGAGGAGGACGAAGGCGGCGGCGGCCAGGGTGCCGGCGGCCGCGCAGCCGCCCCACAGGGCCCAGCTGCCCGCGTACTGGAGCAGCAGGCCGCCGCCCAGCGGTCCGGCGAAGGAGGCCAGTGACCAGGAGAGCGAGTAGACGCCCTGGTAGCGGCCGCGGGCCCGGGCGGGGGAGTGTTCGGCGACCAGCGCCATCATGGTGGGCGCGGTGACGATCTCGCCGACCGTCCAGATCGCCACCGTCAGCGCGTACAGCGCGGCGGACGAGCCGGCCAGCGCGGTCAGGCCGAAGCCCCAGCCGGTCAGCAGTGCGCCCGCGACCAGCAGGGCGGTCCGGTCGCGGCCCTCCATCAGCCGGGTGAGCGGGAGTTGGAGCAGCACGATGAGCACCCCGTTCAGGCTGATCACCAGGCCGAACTGGGCGGCCGAGAGGCCGTGCCGGCCCATGTCGACCGGCAGCGTGGTGGAGCCCTGCTGGACGACCAGGGCCAGCAGCAGGTTCACCGCGACCACGGCCATGAACGGGCCGTCCCGGAACACCGTGCCCAGTCCGACCCGGGGCGCGTCCGCGGCCGGGGCGGCCTTCGGCTCGGGGTGGGTCTCCGGGACCTTCACGAACACCACCACCGCGCACAGCAGGGTGGTCACCGCGTCCAGCAGGAACAGCGTCAGGTAGCCGTGCACGGCGATCAGTCCGGCCACCGCGGCGGAGGCGCCGAAGCCGATGTTGATCGCCCAGTAGTTCAGCGCGTACGCCCGGACCCGGTCCGCGGCCGGCACCAGGTCGGCGATCATCGCGCTCACCGCCGGGCGGGACGCGTTGCTCGCCAGGCCGACCAGGAAGGCCACCGCGGCGATCGCCACCGGGCCGTCGGTGAACCCGAGCACCGCGGTGAACAGCGCCGTCGCCAGCTGCGCGGCCAGCAGCGTCGGACGGCGCCCCAGCCGGTCGGTCAGCACGCCCGCGCCGATCGAGGCCACCGCCGAGCCGAGCCCGAACAGCGAGGCCACCAGGCCCGCGTACGCGGCCGAGTAGCCGCGCTCGTGGGTGAGGTACATCGCCAGGAAGGTGACCACGAAGCCGCCGAGGCGGTTCACCAGGGTGGACGTCCACAGCCACCAGAACTGGCGCGGGAGCCCGCCGCCCGCTCTGCGTGCTTCGGCGGCCAGACGGGCGGCGAGGGGCATGGTGCGGCTCCCGGGCGGTACGGCCCCGGACGGCCGCGGGCAGGGTGGGGCGGCCGCCGGAGGGCAGGGTGGAACGACAGGATCGGTAAGAACCGAAGAGGATGCGCGAACATTACCTCCGGAATGGACGGCCAAGCGATCGGATTTGGCCCTCGACTAGGCTTGGCCCCATGGCTGACACGACCTATCGCTTGATCCTGCTCCGCCACGGCGAGAGCCAGTGGAACCAGAAGAACCTGTTCACCGGTTGGGTCGACGTCGACCTCAACGAGAAGGGCGAGAAGGAGGCCGCCCGCGGCGGCGAACTCCTGCTCGCCGAGGGCCTGCTGCCGGACGTGCTGCACACCTCGCTGCTGCGCCGCGCCATCCGCACCTCGCAGATCGCCCTCGACAAGGCCGACCGCCACTGGATCCCGGTCCGCCGCAGCTGGCGCCTGAACGAGCGCCACTACGGCGCCCTGCAGGGCAAGGACAAGGCCCAGACCCTGGCCGAGTTCGGCGAGGAGCAGTTCCAGCTCTGGCGCCGCTCCTACGACACCCCGCCGCCGGCCCTCGCCGACGACGCCGAGTACTCCCAGGCCGGCGACGCCCGCTACGCCGAGATCCCGTCCGAGCTGCGCCCGAACACCGAGTGCCTCAAGGACGTCGTCGACCGGATGCTCCCCTACTGGTACGACGCCATCGTGCCGGACCTCGCGGCGGGCAACACCGTCCTGGTCACCGCCCACGGCAACAGCCTGCGCGCCCTGGTCAAGCACCTCGACGGCATCTCCGACGAGGCCATCGCCGGCCTCAACATCCCCACCGGCATCCCGCTCGTCTACGAGCTCGACGCCGACTTCAAGCCGGTCACCCCCGGTGGCCGCTACCTCGACCCGGAGGCTGCCGCGGCCGCCATCGAGGCCGTGAAGAACCAGGGCAAGAAGTAACACACCCCTTCCCGCCCTCACCCCCTCTCAGCCCCCTGCCCGGCGCAACGACGCCCCGGCCCAGGGGGCTGTCCCGTTCCCGCGCCGCCGCCGCGCTCCCCTCCTGGCGTTGCCGGCCGCCGGCCGCCGGCCGCTTACTGAGTCGATGGAACGTCAACTCACCTTCGGCAAAGCCTCGTTAAGGTTCCTGAATGGTTCAGACCATTGACGGGGGGAAGGTGTGGCTTCTAGCGTGGGAGCACTGTCGGCGCGGGCATGACAATCTTGGTCGCCCCCCACGCGGCCCCTTTCGCGTGTCCGCGGTCGTGTACTCCATCCACCCCCACGGAGGAGCACCATGCGCAAGCGCAACATCCTCGCGGTCGGCTTCGCGGCCGCCGCAGCGGTCCTGGCCACCGCGATCCCGGCCAGTTCGCACGGGTACATCACCACGCCGCCCAGCCGGGCGGGGCTGTGCGGTGCCGGTGTGGTGAAGAAGTGCGGGCAGATCCAGTGGGAGCCGCAGAGCGTCGAGGGCCCCAAGGGCTTCCCGGCCTCCGGGCCCGCCGACGGCACGCTGTGTGCCGGGGCGGACTCCCGCTGGGCGCCGCTGGACGACCCGCGCGGCGGGGCCTGGCCGACCACCAAGGTGACCGCCGGGCAGCAGCTCACGCTGACCTGGAGCATCGAGGCGCGGCACGCCACCACGTCGTTCCGGTACTTCCTCACCAAGCCGGGCTACGACGCCACCACCAAGATCACCAGGTCGAACCTGAACCTGACCCCGTTCCTGACCGTCCCGATGGGCGGCAAGCAGCCCCCGGCCACGCTCAGCCACACCGCGACGCTGCCCTCCGGGCTGACCGGCCACCAGGTGATCCTGGCGGTCTGGGACATCGCGGACACCGGCAACGCCTTCTACCAGTGCATGGACGTCAACTTCTCCTGACGTCCGGACGGACAAGGCAGGGCAGTGCAGGGCAGGACGGCCGGGCACCCCCGCGGGAGGGGTGCCCGGCCGTCCGCCGTGCCGGGCTCAGTGGCCGCCGCAGCAGCCGCCGGTCGCGCCGCCGCACTGGCAGGGCGCGCCGGACTGGCAGCCGCAGCCGCAGCCGGGACCGCAGCCGCAGCCGGCGGCCAGCACCGGCAGCAGCTTCGCCGCGGCCGGGGCGGCCGGGTGCGGCGGGGGAGTGGTCGGGGTGCCGGTCGTCTTCATCGGGCTGCCTCCTCGTCCGGGCGGAGCCGGGCGAGCCGAAGCAGCCGCCCGTCCCTTCGAGTGAAACCCGGCGGTTGACGGCACGTCAACGGGCGCGCGGAGGCTGGCGGTTCGGCCTCCGTGCGCCCCCCGACGGGTGCGGCGGCGGGCTACTCGGCGGGCTCCGCGGTGGCGATGAAGTCGTCCACGTGCTCGCCGGTGACCAGGTACACCACGCGCTTGGCGACCGAGACCGCGTGGTCCGCGAAGCGCTCGTAGTAGCGGCCGACCAGGGTGACGTCCACCGCGGTCTCGATGCCGTGGTGCCAGCGGTCGTCCAGCAGGTGCGAGAACAGCTCGCGGTGCAGGGCGTCGATGGCGTCGTCGTCGGCCTCCAGCTCCAGCGCCTTGTCGACGTCCTTGGTGGCGATCACCAGTCCGGCCTTGGCGACCAGGCGCTGGGCGAGCTGCCCCATCTCCAGCACGATCGGGTGCAGGTCGTTCGGGACGGCGGTCTCCGGGTAGCGCAGCCGCGCGACCTTGGCGACGTGCCGGGCCAGGTCGCCGCAGCGCTCCAGGTCGGCGCTCATCCGCAGCGAGGTGACCACGATGCGCAGGTCGGTGGCGACCGGCTGCTGGCGGGCCAGCAGGTCGATCGCGCGGTTCTCCAGGTCGTGGTGCAGGTCGTTGATCTTCTCGTCGGCGGCGATCACGCTCTCCGCCAGGGCCAGGTCCGCGTCCAGCAGGGCGGTGGTGGCCCGGCCCATCGCCGAGCCGACCAGGCGGGCCATCTCGACCAGGCTGTCGCTGATCGAGTCGAGTTCCTCGTGGTACGCGTCGCGCATGCGCTCTTCTCCTCCAGTACCGGTGTCGGTGGCGGTGCCGACCGGACGTCCCGGACCGTCCGCCCGAGGGGCGGGGGTGCGGGCGGCCGCTGCTGGTGGCGCGAATGGTAGCCGCGTCACCGCCCACACGGGCTTGCCCGGCCCAGACTGAGCCGTTCGGGCGACCTCCCACGGCCTCTGCGGTGAATCGGCGGAATCCTGAAGGTGAATTCTCGGCAACGTCAGGCCGATGCCTTGATCGCACCCTTACGGAGTGCGCCCGAGCACCATTTACGCTGACTGGCATGGACGTGAACGTGGCCGCCGCCGCTGCCTGCGCCATAGCCGGGCTCGGCGTCGGCCTCACCGCCTCCATCGCCTTCCGCTGGAGCGAGCGCGAGCAGGCACGCGGCAGGAGCGGCAGGACCGGCAGGACCAACAGGAGCGCGGCGCCGGAACCGGACCAGGAGCCGGCCCTGCCCCCGGGCGTGGACACCGTGCTCTCGGTGCTGCGCTCGTGCGCGATCGTGCTCGGCGAGGGCGACGAGGTGGTCAAGGCCTCCTCCGCGGCCTACGCGATGGGCCTGGTCCGCGGCGGCAAGGTGGCCGTCGACCCGATGCTGTCGCTGGCCCGCTCCACCCGGCGGGACGGCGAGATCCGGCAGATCGAGCTGGAGCTGACCCGCCCCGGCGCCTCGGCCCGCACCGCCGAGCCGCTGGCGGTCTCGGTCCGGGTCGCCCCGCTGGGCTCCCGGCTGGTGCTGGTGCTGGTCGAGGACCGCACCGAGCGCCGCCGGATCGAGGCGATCCGCCGCGACTTCGTGGCGAACGTCTCGCACGAGCTGAAGACCCCGGTCGGCGCGCTCTCGCTGCTCTCCGAGGCCGTCGCGGACGCCTCCGACGACCCGGAGGCGGTGCAGCGCTTCGCCGGCCGGATGCAGGTGGAGGCGACCCGGCTGGCCAGCCTGGTGCAGGAGATCATCGACCTGTCCCGGGTCCAGGACGACCAGCTCAAGGTCGACCCGGAGCCGGTCGCGGTGGACGAGCTGATCGCCGAGGCGATCGACCGCTGCCGGCAGACCGCCGCCGCCAAGCAGATCGTCATCGCGGCGGGCGGCACCACCGACCTGTACCTGGTCGGCAACCGCGGCCAGCTGGCCGCCGCACTCGGCAACCTGGTGGAGAACGCGGTCAACTACAGCCCGCCGCGCACCAGGGTCGCCATCGCCACCCGCCGGATCTCCAGCGCCGCGGCGCTGGGCGAGGCGGACGGCGAGCTGATCGAGATCTCGGTGACCGACCAGGGCATCGGCATCTCGGAGAAGGACCGCGAGCGGATCTTCGAACGCTTCTACCGGGTGGACCCCGCCCGCTCCCGCCTCACCGGTGGCACCGGCCTCGGCCTGTCCATCGTCAAGCACGTCGCCGCCTCGCACCGCGGCACCGTGTCGGTCTGGAGCGTCGAGGGCCAGGGTTCCACCTTCACTCTGCGGCTCCCCGCCGGGCAGGCCCCGGTCGAGGACCCCGAAAACCACGCAGCAACCACACTTCCTGCCCCGGAGGCCCGATCGTGACCCGTGTACTGGTGGTCGAGGACGAGGAGTCGTTCAGCGACGCCCTGTCGTACATGCTCCGCAAGGAGGGCTTCGAGGTGGCGGTCGCCGCCACCGGGCCCGACGCGCTGGAGCAGTTCGAGCGCAACGGAGCGGACCTCGTCCTGCTCGACCTGATGCTGCCCGGCCTGCCCGGCACCGAGGTCTGCCGCCAGCTGCGGGTCCGCTCCAACGTCCCGGTGATCATGGTCACCGCGAAGGACAGCGAGATCGACAAGGTGGTCGGCCTGGAAATAGGAGCCGACGACTACGTCACCAAGCCGTACTCCACCCGCGAGCTGGTGGCCCGGATCCGCGCGGTGCTCCGCCGCCGCGGCGAGGACGGCGGCGCGGACGGCGCGACCGCCCCGGGCGCGCTGGAGGCCGGCCCGGTCCGGATGGACGTCGACCGGCACGTGGTGACGGTGGACGGCGCCAAGGTCGACCTGCCGCTCAAGGAGTTCGACCTGCTGGAGATGCTGCTGCGCAACGCGGGCCGGGTGCTGACCCGGATGCAGCTGATCGACCGGGTCTGGGGCGCGGACTACGTCGGCGACACCAAGACCCTGGACGTCCACGTCAAGCGCCTGCGGGCGAAGATCGAGCCGGACCCGGGCGCCCCGCGCTACCTGGTCACGGTCCGCGGCCTGGGCTACAAGTTCGAGCCGTAGACCGCACCCCCGCAGCACGGGAAGGGCCCCGCCTCGCGGCGGGGCCCTTCCCCTTTGCTACGGACTTCTGCGCTGCGGACTCCGCTGCGGGCGCGTCAGTGGGCCGAGGCCGAACCCGACGGGCTGGCCGGGGCGGAGGCGCTGCCGCTCGCGGTGGCACCGGCCGACGGCGAGCCGCTGGCACCGGCCGCCGGGGCGGAGGCGGACGCACTGGCCGAGGGGGACGGGGCGGCCTTCTTCGGGCCGAAGGCCTCGTAGCTGCCGACGGCCGGCTGCACGTTGGCCTGGGCGGAGACCTCGCCGGCCTTCGCGAAGGTGAAGGTGGTCTTGACGTAGCCGCCGACCGACAGCTGCGAGGAGGAGACCTGGGCGACCGGGCTGCCCTGGGCGCCGAGCAGCACCGACTGGTTGACCTTGAGGTCCACGGTGGAGACGGGGGCGCCGTTCTCGTCGGTCAGCTTGGCGGTGGCGTCACCGATCTTGACCGAGGTGAGCACGTCGTCCGTGGCGCCGGCGTTGGCGATGTTGACGGTGACGGTCGCCGGGCCGGTGTACGCACCGGCGCTGCCCGCCTCGGTGACCACGACGATGTTGTTGAGCTTGACGCCGTCCCCGACGCTCGTCGCCGCGTTGTCCGGCTTGATCTGCAGCGTGCTCGCGTCGTTGCCGGTGGCGCAGGCGGCCAGCGGGAGGATCGCGGCGAGGACGATGGCGGCGACAGCGCCGCGTCGAAGGCTCCGGCTCACGGCGGCGACTTCTCCTTGATGGGGGGAATGATCCAGCGGAAAACGGATCACGGTCGGTGGTCGTGGGCCAGACTACCGACCACACATATCCGGCTCTCACGGGGTGGCCCCGTGTCGCGGTCCGATCACGATCCGGGGCGCCCGGCGCGTCGGGGGCAAAAACTCAAGATCCAATCATGGTTTCGGGGTCGTGACCAGAGGTTTCGCCGCGCGGTCAGACCGCCTCCGACCTGCGGGAAGCCCGGATCGAACATCGGTCGCAGCATGCGACGGGGGTGGTTGTCAAGCCCTGGGACCGGCCCTGACCTGCGAAAACGCCCTTCGGGTCAGCCGAAAAGCGTGTTATTCTGGAAAGCCACGGAAGGGGTCCTGTCACATGACGTTCAAGGTTGGCGACACGGTGGTCTACCCCCATCACGGGGCTGCGCTGATCGAGGCCATCGAAACTCGCCAGATCAAAGGTGTGGACAAGACCTACCTGGTGCTGAAGGTGCAGCAGGGAGATCTGACGCTTCGCGTTCCCGCGGAGAACGCCGAGTTCGTCGGCGTCCGCGACGTGGTGGGCCAGGAAGGCCTGGACCGCGTGTTCGAGGTGCTGCGGGCACCGTACACCGAAGAGCCCACCAACTGGTCTCGCCGGTACAAGGCGAACCTCGAGAAGCTCGCGTCCGGCGATGTGATCAAGGTCGCAGAGGTCGTCCGCGACCTGTGGCGCCGCGAGCGCGAGCGCGGCCTGTCCGCCGGCGAGAAGCGGATGCTGGCCAAGGCCCGGCAGATCCTGGTGAGCGAACTGGCGCTCGCCGAGAACACCAACGAGGACAAGGCCGAGACGCTGCTCGACGAGGTTCTCGCCTCCTGAGCCGCGACGAGCCGCGAGGCCGGTCGAATTCTGATCTCCCAGCCCTGCCAACGGGGTTGAGCCAGGTTTGACGCAGCGCCCGGTGGTGCCCGAACAGGCACCTCGGGCGCTTCGCCATGCCCGGAAGGGGGGTGGCACGGCGGAACGGCGAGCACGGTTCCACTAACGTGCAGTCAGGAAGGGGGCCTGCCCGCTCGCGTCATCCGCGCTCGGCACGGGCCATACCCATCACAACCGAGGAGCCAAACCTGAACGCCTCAGCACAGCTCGCGGCAGCGGTCGTACCGGCCGCCGGGCGCGGCGAGCGACTCGGCCCCGGCGCCCCCAAGGCGCTGCGCGAACTCGGCGGCGTGCCGCTGCTGGTGCACGCCGTCCGGGCGCTGGCCCGCAGCCGGGCGGTCGGCCTGGTGGTGGTGTGCGCCCCGCCGGACGGGGTGGCCGAGGTGGTCTCGCTGCTGGACAGCCACGGCCTGGACGGCAAGGACGTCCGGGTGGTGCCCGGCGGCGCCAGCCGGCAGGAGTCGGTGCGGCTCGGCCTGGCGGCCGTCCCCGCGGGCACCCGGGTGGTGCTGGTGCACGACGCGGCCCGCCCGCTGGTGCCGGTCGAGGTGGTGGACGCGGTGGCCGCCGCCGTCCGGGCCGGGGCCGAGGCGGTGGTGCCCGCGGTGCCGCTGGCCGACACCGTCAAGCGGGTCGAGCCGCAGCCGTCCGGGCCGGAGCCGGTGCTGGACACGCCCGACCGCTCCACCCTGCGCGCCGTGCAGACCCCGCAGGGCTTCGACCTGCCCGCCCTGGTCGCCGCGCACGGGAAGGCGCTCGCCGAGGGCGCCGAGGTGACCGACGACGCCGGGCTGATCGAGCGCTTCGGCGGCCGGGTGGTCGTGGTGCCCGGCCACGAGGAGGCGTTCAAGGTGACCCGCCCGCTGGACCTCGTGCTCGCCGAGGCCGTGCTCGCCCGCCGGAGGGCCACCGATGGCTACTGACCCGATCGTTCCGCGCACCGGCATCGGCATCGACGTGCACGCCTTCGAGGAGGGCCGCCCGCTGCGGGTGGCCGGCCTCGACTGGCCCGGCGAGACCGGCCTGGCCGGGCACTCGGACGCCGACGTGGCGGCGCACGCCGCCTGCGACGCGCTGTTCTCCGCCGCCGGGATCGGCGACCTGGGCGCGCACTTCGGCACCTCCCGCCCCGAGTGGGCGGGCGCGGCCGGGGTGGCGCTGCTGGCCGAGGCGGCCCGGCTGGTCCGGGAGGCCGGCTTCGAGATCGGCAACGTCGCCGTCCAGGTGATCGGCGTCCGCCCGAAGGTCGGCAAGCGCCGGGCCGAGGCCCAGGCCGCGCTGTCGGCGGCGGTCGGCGCCCCGGTCTCGGTCTCCGGCACCACCACCGACGGCCTCGGCCTGACCGGCCGCGCGGAGGGACTCGCCGCGATCGCCACGGCGCTGGTCTACGCCCGGCCCGGCGCCTAGCCTGGCCCTGACGGAACGTCAGGAACCGGTCACTGGAGGAGAGATGGGCGTCGAACTCGCCGACAAGGTGAAGGAACTGCTGGACGCGAAGAGCTACGCCGTGGTGTCCACGGTGCAGCCCGACGGCAGCCCGCAGTCGTCCGTCGTCTGGGTGAAGCGGGACGGGGACGACATCCTGTTCTCCACCGTCCAGGGCCGCCGCAAGCACCTCAACCTGGTGCGGGACCCGCGGATCAGCCTGCTGGTCAACCCGGCGGACAACCCGTACACCTACTTCGAGGCCCGCGGCGAGGTCACCATGACCACCGAGGGCGGCCCGGAGCTGATCGACGAGCTGTCGCGCAAGTACCGCGGCGAGGACTACCGGTTCGACGGTCCGGACGACGTCCGGGTGGTGGTGCGGCTCACCCCGCGCAAGGTGGTCGGCAACAACCTCTGAACGCGGGCACGCCAAAGCGGCGGAAGGTGGCGGGGCACCCCCCGCCGCCCACTACCCTGGTCGCTGTGAGCCTTCGCCTGTACGACACCATGACCCGCCAGGTACGCGACTTCGTCCCGCTGGTGCCGGGCTGTGTCTCGATCTACCTGTGCGGTGCCACGGTCCAGGCACCGCCGCACATCGGGCACATCCGGTCCGGCCTGAACTTCGACGTGATGCAGCGGTGGTTCCGCTACCGCGGCTACGACGTCACCTTCGTGCGCAACGTCACCGACATCGACGACAAGGTGATCGCCAAGGGCCGCGAGCAGTCCACCGAGTGGTGGAAGATCGCGTACGCCAACGAGCGCGCCTTCAACGAGGGTTACACCGCCCTCGGGTGCCTGCCGCCGAGCGCCGAGCCGCGCGCCACCGGCCACGTGCCCGAGATGATCGAGATGATGCGCGGCCTGATCGAGCGCGGCCACGCGTACGCCGCCGACGGCAACGTGTACTTCGCGGTCACCACCTACCCGGAGTACCTGGCGCTCTCCAACCAGGAGCTGGAGAACCTGCGGCAGCCCTCCGGCGACGGCGAGACCGGCAAGCGCGACCCGCGCGACTTCGCCATGTGGAAGGCCGCCAAGCCCGGCGAGCCGAGCTGGGAGACGCCCTGGGGCCGCGGCCGCCCGGGCTGGCACCTGGAGTGCTCGGCGATGGTGCACAAGTACCTCGGCCGGGCCTTCGACATCCACGGTGGCGGGATCGACCTGATCTTCCCGCACCACGAGAACGAGATCGCCCAGTCCAAGGCGTTCGGCGACGAGTTCGCCAACTTCTGGGTGCACAACGCCTGGGTGACGCTGGCCGGCGAGAAGATGTCCAAGTCGCTCGGCAACTCGGTGCTGGTCTCCGAGATGGTCCGGCGCTGGCGGCCGATCGTGCTGCGCTACTACCTGGCCGGCCCGCACTACCGCTCGATGATCGAGTACAGCGAGGAGTCGCTGCGCGAGGCCGAGACCGGCTTCGGCCGGATCGAGGGCTTCATCGAGCGCGCCGTCGAGCGCTGCGGCCCGGTCGACCCGGCACCCGAGGTGCCGCTCGCCTTCGCCGAGGCGATGGACGACGACCTGGGCGTCCCGCAGGCGCTCGCCGTGGTGCACACCGCCGTCCGGCAGGGCAACAGCGCGCTCGGCGCGGACGACAAGGAGTCGACCGCGGCCCGCCTCGCCGAGGTCCGGGCGATGCTCGGCGTGCTCGGCCTCGACCCGCTGGACGAGCAGTGGGCCGACGGCGCCGAGCAGAGCGAGGAGCTCACCGGCGTGGTCGACGCCCTGGTCCGGCTGGTCCTCGACCAGCGCCAGGCCGCCCGCGCCCGCAAGGACTTCGGCACCGCCGACGCGATCCGCGACCAGCTCGGCGCCGCCGGGCTGGCCGTCGAGGACACCCCGTCCGGCCCGCGCTGGACGATCAGCCAGTAACACCAGTAGCCCCCCGGGGCGCGCAGGGGCCGTACCTTTGGAGAGGTGCGGCCCCGACGCACGAAGCAGACGCAGAGACAGGAAGTACAGCCATGGCCGGCAACAGCCAGCGCAGGAACCGCCGCAACGCCGGATCGAAGAAGGGCGCGAGTGTCGGTACCGGCGGCCACAGCCGGAAGGCGCTCCAGGGCAAGGGCCCGACCCCGCCCGGCGAGGCCCGCAAGGGGCACCCCAAGCAGCGCGCCGCCAACGCGGCGCTCAAGCGCGAGCGCGACGCCAAGTCCCGCGCGGGCATGCGCCGCGCCGGCGCCGGCAGCCGCAGCGGGCGCGGCGGAGCGGGCGCCGCCGAGCTGGTGGTGGGCCGCAACTCGGTGGTCGAGGCGCTGCAGGGCGGCGTCCCCGCCACCGCGCTGTACGTGCAGCAGTTCATCGACACCGACGACCGCGTCCGGGACGCCTTCCAGGCCGCCAACGAGCGCGGCATCCCGCTGATGGAGGCCCCGCGCCCGCAGCTGGACCAGATGACCGGCGGCCTCAACCACCAGGGCCTGGTGCTGCAGGTCCCGCCGTACGAGTACGCGCACCCCGAGGACCTGCTGGACGGCGCCGCCGACGCCGGGCAGGACGCGCTGATCATGGCGCTGGACGGCGTCACCGACTCGCGCAACCTGGGCGCCGTGGTCCGCTCCGCCGCCGCGTTCGGCGCGCACGGCGTGGTGATCCCGGAGCGCCGGGCGGCCGGCATGACCGCGGGCGCCTGGAAGACCTCCTCCGGCGCGGCGGCGCGCCTGCCCGTGGCGCGCGCCACCAACCTGACCCGCGCGCTGGAGGCGTACCAGAAGGCCGGCCTGATGGTGGTCGGCCTGGCCGCCGACGGCGAGGCCGAGATCGGCGACCTGGACGCGCTGAACGGCCCCGTGGTGATCGTGGCCGGCTCCGAGGGCAAGGGCCTGTCCCGGCTGGTCTCGGAGACCTGCGACCTGCTGGTGCGGATCCCGATGCCGGGCCAGACCGAGTCGCTGAACGCCGGTGTCGCGGCGGGCATCGTGCTGTACGAGGCCGCCCGGCTGCGCGCCAAGCGCTGACGTCCGGGCCGGGCGCCGGGGGCTGACGCCTGGCTGGGCGCCGGGGGCCGGGGGCTGGCGTCCGGCTGCGCGCCAAGCGCCGGCGTCCGGGCGGGTGGCGGGAACTGACGACCGGTCAGTCCGTCGTTTTCGTGGGGCAACCGGTCGGGTCCGGTCGGGCCCGATCGGTTTTCTCATGATCACTTCAAATCCTCTCCCGGAATCCACCCGGGAGAGTGTCCTCGGGGCCCGTCACCCGGTTAGAGGGGTGTGGACACCAGAACACCACTGCGCCTCGGGCAGCGCCCCTCGGGGATAGACGACGGTCCGGTCCTCAACACGGTCCGGGTTCCGTCCGACCCGTCGAGGCTCAGCAGCACCCAGGCCAGCTTCCGGGTCAGGCTCTCCGCCCCGGTGGCCCCGATGATCGACGCCCCGGCCGGTGCCGCCTTCGGTGACCCGTACGGCCTGCGCAGCGGCGTCACCCCGCAGATCGTGGTGCCCGCCTCGTCGGTGCCCGCGCTGGCCGGGATCACCGCCGCCTCGGTCACCGGCACGGCCCCCCGCCGCAAGGCCCGGGTGGTCACCGCCTGGAGCGGCCGGACCGGGCCCGGCGACACCGCCGCCACCCAGCTGCTGGAAGCCGTCCGGCTGACCACCGTGCCCGCCCCCGCCAAGGGCTTCGCGGAGGACGACACCCAGCAGCTGCAGGCCGTCCCGCGGCAGTACGGCGGCCCGGCCGGCGGCTCCGCCGGCGGTTCCGGCGAGACCCCGCGGGTCGGCGTCCCCGAGCTGCTGGACGAGTCGGTCCGGATCGGCGCCGGACGCAGCTGGCAGCCCGAGGGCGAGCTGCCGGAGGTGCCGTCGCTCGGCGAGGGCGCCTCCAAGCACGCCTGGTACCCCGGCCGCCGGGTCGACCTCGGCCTGGTGCTGCTGCCGCTGCGGGTGCTGCTCGGCTCGCTGTCGGTGTACGCCGGGTTCAGCAAGCTGTGCGACCCGGTGTACTTCGACGGCGGCGAGCGCGGCTCGATGATGCGCTGGCTGTCCTCGCTGCACCCGTGGAAGGTCGCCCAGCCGCTGCTGGACCTCGCCATGGCCCACCCGGTCGGCGCCGGGCTCGCGGTCTCCTTCCTGGAGATCGTGGTCGGCGTGCTGTCCATCCTGGGCCTGTGGCAGCGGCTCGCGGCCGGCACCGCGATGGCGCTGTCCGCGGCGCTGCTGTTCACCGTGAGCTGGAAGGCGGTGCCGGTCTACGACACCCCCGACCTGATCTTCCTCGCGGCCTGGAGCCCGCTGCTGATCGCCGGCGCCCCGTTCGCCTCGCTGGACGGCCGGATCGCCCTGGAGGCGTTCCGCCGGCACGGGCCCGCCGAACCCGGCGCCGTCCGCCGGCGGATGCTGCGCCGCCGCGGCGTGGTCACCGCCGTCGTGGTCGGCCTCACCCTGCTGTCCGGCTCGCTGCTCGGCGCGGCGGTCCGCACCGGCGGCAGCACGGCGCCGGTCCGGCCCCCCACGGACTACGGTTCCCCGGTCTGGCCGAGCAACAGCCCCTCGCCGTCCCCGACGCCCAGCCCGACGCCCAGCCCCACCCCGAGCCAGAGCAAGCCTCCGGCCTCGCCCTCCCCCTCGCCCAGCCGCAGCGGCGGCAAGGCCAAGCCGAGCAGCGGCGCCCAGGGGGGCGGCAGCTCGTCCAGCCCCCGGGCGGGCGCCGGATCCGGCACCTCCGGGTCGGGCAGCGGCACCGGCACCGGTGGTGCCGGGAACGGCGGCTCCGCGGGCGGCACCGGCACCGGCGGCGCGCCCTCGGGCGCCCCGCGCAGCACCCAGCCCTCGCACGGCGTGATCGGCGGGCTGCTGGGCAGCGGGCCGCCGCTGCTGGAGCTCGGCATGAGCCCGCAGCGGTCGGCGGGCACCGCCTGAGACCGGGCCCCGCCCGGCAGCAGCTGACAGGGCCCCTCCGGGACGGTTCTTCCGTCCGGGAGGGGCCCTGCTGGTGTGTTGTGCGCCGACGGGCGCTGCTACTCGCGGATGGTGGCGAGTTCCTTGGCGGCCTCGGTGAGGTCCTTGGCGGTGTCGATGGCGCGCCAGTAGCAGCCCTGCGGGAGCTGGTAGCCGGCCAGGCGGCGGTCGCGGGCCAACTGCGGGAAGGTGGTGCGCTCGTGGTCGCCGACCTCGGGGAGCAGCTCGCGGAAGCCGGGCGCGAAGACGTACAGGCCCGCGTTGATCAGGAACGGGGACGGCGGGGCCTCGATGAAGTCGAGGACGTTGCCGAACCGGTCGGTCTCGACGGCGCCCCACGGGATCCGCGGGCGGGCCAGGGCGAGGGTGGCGACGGCGGCCCGCTCGTGGTGGAAGGCGGCCATCTCGCGGAGGCTGAACCTGGTCCAGATGTCGCCGTTGGTGGCGTACCAGGGCTCCGCGGGGCGCGGCAGGGCGGCGGCCGCGTAGCGCAACCCGCCGCCGCGGCCCAGGGGTTCGTCCTCCACCACGGTCCGGGTGCGCAGCGGCAGGTCGGCCTGCTCCAGCCAGTCCCGCAGGACCTCGGCGAGGTGGCCGCAGGAGATCACCACGTCGGTGACGCCCTCGGCGGCCAGCCACTCCAGCTGGTGCCCGATGATCGGCTTCCCGGTCCCGGGGATCTCCACCAGCGGCTTGGGCCGGTCGTCGGTGTACGGCCGCAGCCGGGAGCCCTGCCCGCCGGCCAGGATCACCGCCTGGGTGACGGCGGGGGCGGTGGCACCCGGGGCGGGGCCGGTGTCTGCTGTCATGCGCGCCACGATAGCGGGACCGCCGCCCCGGCCGGCCGGCGTCCGCGGGCCGACCGGCGTTCGCGCCGGGGTGTCACGCTGCGGAGCCGGGTTTTGATGCGGCCCCTCGTTGCGGGTCCGGTTCCGTTGCGGGGTCGGTTCCGGCGCAAGGCCGGTTCCGTTGCGGGGTCGGTCAGTTGACCACGCCGGCGGCGAACGAGCCGTCGCAGACCGGGCGGGCGAAGGAGCGGGCGCGCTGCACGTCGCCCTGGTACTTCTTCACCGCGGCGCGGCCGAGGTCGCCGGCCAGCGCACTGCAGTACGGGGTCAGCGTCGGGTTCTCGCGCATGGTGCGTTCGAGCAGGTCGAGCGCGGTGCCCGGGTTGTGGTTCTTCAGCTCCTCCATCAGGTCCACCCGGAGGGCGTCCTGCGGGGCCATGCCCTGGGTGTTGGGGGCCGTGGCGGTGCGGCCGATGGTGCCGTCACCGCTGGAGGCCGCCACCACCTGCTGGTCCAGGCCCGTCGGCGGGGCCCACGGGACGCGGGTCACGGCGAGCGTGCCGGTGGTCACCAGGATCACCGGCAGGGTGAGGGCAACGGTCTGGGCGATGCGGCGCACGAGCTGTTTCACGCACAGGAGAGTAGCGCTGCGTGGCGGTGCGGGCGCGCCACGTTACCCCATCGAGTGACGGGTGCCCCGTTTTGTTCCGCCATCGGGTTGACGTGGCGGCCCTCGGAAGGCCCTCGGAGGGCCCCGGGGCGTTCCGGTGGTGTGTGCGGGAACGCCGGAACCCCCTGCCGACCGCCGTGGGCAGGGGGTTCCGTGGAAGAGCGGCTGGACGGGCGCCGCCGTCAGGTGCGGCGCCCCTCCGGTGCTGTCGTCAGCGGCTCAGGCGCACGCCGCCGTCGGCCTCGGTGGTGAAGACGTGCGGCTCGTTGCCGACCGGCACCACGTGGATGGTCTCGCCGCGCTGCGGGATCTCGCGGCTGTGCACGCGGACCACGATGTCCTTGTCCTCGCCGGACACCTGGGTGGTGCCGTACACGAAGCCGTCCGCGCCGAGCTCCTCGACCACGTTGACGGTGACCGCGACGCCCTCGAGGCCGCCGGCCGGGACGACCTGGAAGTGCTCGGGACGGATGCCGACCACGACGTTCTTCGCGCTGCCGGCCTTGGCCAGGTCCTCGCGGGCGATGTTGATGATCGAGCCGCCGAACTTCACGCCGCCGTCGACCAGCGGAACCTCGATCAGGTTCATCGCCGGGGAGCCGATGAAGCCGGCCACGAACAGGTTGCCCGGGCGGTCGTACATCGCGCGCGGGGCGTCGACCTGCTGCAGCAGGCCGTCCTTGAGGACCGCGACGCGGTCACCCATGGTCATGGCCTCGGTCTGGTCGTGGGTGACGTAGACCGTGGTGATGCCCAGGCGGCGCTGCAGCGAGGCGATCTGGGTACGGGTCGAGACGCGGAGCTTGGCGTCCAGGTTCGACAGCGGCTCGTCCATCAGGAAGACCTGCGGCTGGCGGACGATCGCGCGGCCCATGGCGACACGCTGGCGCTGACCGCCGGAGAGCGCCTTCGGCTTGCGGTCCAGGTACTGGGTCAGGTCGAGGATCTTGGCGGCCTCTTCGACCTTGGTGCGGATCTCGGCCTTGTTCACGCCGGCGATCTTCAGGGCGAAGCCCATGTTCTCGGCGACGGTCATGTGCGGGTACAGCGCGTAGTTCTGGAACACCATCGCGATGTCCCGGTCCTTCGGCGGCAGGTGGGTCACGTCGCGGTCGCCGATGCGGATGGCGCCCTCGTTCACGTCCTCCAGGCCGGCCAGCATGCGCAGCGAGGTCGACTTGCCACAGCCGGAGGGGCCGACCAGGACGAGGAACTCGCCGTCCGCGATCTCCAGGTCGAGCTGGTCGACGGAGGGCTTGTCGGCACCCGGGTACACACGGGTGGCCTTGTCGTACGTCACAGAAGCCATGGTGCTTCGCTCCTTCACCGGCAGGAACGTGCCGGACGATCCGAGTAAAGGTGGATGTTCTTCCGCCACCCCGGCCGGCCCGACCGACTGGTCTGAACCACTGGCGCCGAGTGCGACTCCCCGCGACGCTA
Source organism: Kitasatospora sp. NRRL B-11411 (assembly GCF_000721345.1). NCBI lineage: Bacteria > Bacillati > Actinomycetota > Actinomycetes > Kitasatosporales > Streptomycetaceae > Kitasatospora > Kitasatospora sp. NRRL B-11411. Next base: position 41,998 of record NZ_JOGH01000109.1, read on the forward strand.
CCTGGCAGTTCATCCTTTTGTCAGCCCTCTGCCGCCCCCGAGTTGGCATCGATCCGGTCACACCCCCGTCCCCGGCTGCCCCCGACCACCCCCGCGCACCCCCCACAAC